>CANFZL010000118.1 GCA_947451205.1 Comamonadaceae bacterium | reverse complement strand
GCAGGGTAGCCAAAGTAGGCGTTCTGCATCGAGAGCATCGGATTCGGCAGGTTGGCCGGTTCTTTGAACTCGAAGGTGAAATCAGCTTCGGCCAGCAGCGGTGCGATTTTCTCCATGCGGTCGAGTGCTTTGACGCGACTTTGCGCTTGCTTGGCTTTGCTGGCCTTGGCCTTGAAGCGGGCAATGAACTTTTGCAAGTGCGCAATTTTGTCTTGCTGCTTGTTGAAAGCGCCTTGTTGCAGCGCCATTTGCTCGGCGCGCAGGTCTTCAAACTTGCTGTAGTTGCCGCCGTAGCGCGTGAGCTTGGCGCTTTCGATGTGCACGGTGACGTCGGTCACGGCGTCCAAAAATTCGCGGTCATGGCTGATGACCAGCATGGTGCCTTGGTAGCGCTTGAGCCAGGCCTCCAACCAGACCAAGGCGTCCAAGTCCAAGTGGTTGGTCGGTTCGTCGAGCAGCAGCAGGTCAGACGGGCACATCAGCGCGCGCGCCAATTGCAAGCGCATGCGCCAGCCGCCGGAGAAGCTGTTGACTGGGTTGTCGATTTCGCTGAGCTTGAAGCCAAGGCCCAGAATCAAGGCCTGTGCGCGGGCTGGGGCGTCGAGCGCGCCAGAGTCGTACAGGTTCATGTAGGCGTTGGCCATGCGGTCACCGTCGCCGCTGGCGTCTGCGGCGTCGACTTCGGCTTGGGCCGCGAGCAACACGATGTCGCCCTCGATCACGTAGCTGGTGGCACTTTGTTCGGTCTCGGGCATGTCCTGAGCGACCTGCGCCATGCGCCATTGCGCCGGAATGTAGTATTCGCCGCCGTCTTCGTGCAGGGTGCCGTTGAGCATGGCAAACAGCGAGGACTTGCCCGCGCCATTACGGCCGACCAAGCCGATTTTTTCGCTCGGGTTCAGGCTGATCGACGCGCTGTCGAGAATCACTTTGGCGCCACGGCGCAGCACCACATTTTTAAGGGTAATCATTGAAAAGCAGACAAAAGGTAAGGAAATGGGCGCTACCACCGCGAAGTGTTAGCGCTGCCGTCAAAGCCTGTAGGCCTCCAGAAGACGGCGATTCAAAAAAATTCAAGCCAGTTGCTGGCGGGTGATCAACATCACCTGGTCGCTGCCTGCGCTGGTCTCAAACCAAAGCGGCTGCAACTGTGGAAAGGCGCGTTCAAAATTCTCGCGCTCATTGCCTATTTCCAGCACCAACACCGCATTTTCGCTCAAATGCTGCACTGCGTCATTAAAAAGTGCGCGAATGAAGTCCATGCCGTCCTCACCACCGGCCAGCGCCAGTGCCGGTTCGGCCCTGAATTCAGCCGGCAAAGTGGCCATGCTGCCCGCATTGACATAGGGCGGATTGCACAAAATCAGGTCGTACGGGCCTTGGCAAGCTGCCAATCCGTCGGACTCAATCAGCGTGATTTGATCCGTCAGCGCATGGCGTTCAACGTTGATGCGGGCCACGGCCAAGGCATCCGGGCTGATGTCGGCGGCGTCCACAGCCACGTCCGGGTAGGTCATGGCGGCCAGCACAGCCAGGCTGCCATTGCCGGTGCACAGGTCCAGCACGCGGGCAGTGTCTTCGCTCAGCCACGGGTCGATGCTGCCATCGGCCAACAACTCGGCAATAAAGCTGCGCGGGATGATGACGCGCTCGTCGACATAAAAAGGTACGCCTTGCAGCCAAGCTTCTTGGGTGAGGTAAGCGGCGGGCTGGCGGGTGCTGATGCGCTGCTCGATCAAGGCTTCGACTTGCGCGGTTTCGTCGTCAGTGACTAGGCGTTCGGCGACGGTGTCGAGGTCATCCAGCGGCAAGCCCAAGCGCCACAAGACCAGCCAAGCGGCTTCGTCAAAGGCGCTTTGCGTGCCGTGGCCAAAACCGTCGAGGGCCGTCAAACCGGCGGCTTCAAGCCGCGCGGCCATGTTTTCAATCAGAGTTTCTACGTTGACAGAAATCATGCAGCGGCCAAGCGCTCGAGCACGCCTTTGTAGATGTTTTTCAGTGGGTCGAGTGAGCTCACCAAGACGTGTTCGTCGATCTTGTGGATAGACGCGTTGATGGGGCCGAATTCGATCAGCTGCGGGCAAATTTTGGCAATGAAGCGACCATCCGAGGTGCCGCCGGTGGTCGAGAGTTCAGTTTGCAGGCCGGTTTCGGCTTGAATCGCGTCGCGCACGGCTTGCACCAGTTCGCCGGGCGTGGTCAAAAACGGCTCGCCGTTCAATGTCCATTGCAGGCTGTAGTCAAGCTCAAACTTGTTGAGCACGGCTTCGAGGCGTTGCTTCAAGCCTTCAGCGGTTGATTCCGTTGAGAAGCGGAAGTTGAAGTCCACCACCAACTCACCCGGAATGATGTTGGTCGCTCCGGTGCCGCCGTGAATGTTAGAGACTTGCCAGCTGGTGGCTGGGAAGAATTCGTTGCCGTGGTCCCATTCGGTGGCGACCAGTTCAGCCAGTGCTGGTGCGAACAGATGGACCGGGTTTTTGGCCAAGTGCGGGTAGGCGATATGGCCTTGCAAGCCTTTGACGCTGAGCTTGCCGCCCAGCGTACCGCGGCGACCGTTTTTGATCATGTCGCCAAGTTGGTCGACGGAGGTTGGCTCACCGACGATGCAGTAGTCCAGCACTTCCCCGCGTGCTTTGAGTTGATTGCAGACTACCAGCGTGCCGTCGCGTGACGGGCCTTCTTCGTCGCTGGTGATGAGAAACGCAATCGACAGGGCCGGCTTGGGGTTGGCGGCTAAAAACTCTTCAACCGCCACGACCATGGCGGCGATCGAAGACTTCATGTCTGCGGCACCGCGCCCGTACAGCACACCGCTGCGGTGGCTGGGCGTGAAGGGCGGTGTCGTCCACTCATCAAGCGGGCCGGTTGGGACCACGTCGGTGTGGCCGGCGAAGACCAGCGTTGGCGCTGCGCCTTGGGCTGTGGCCGCACCCGTGAACTTCGCCCACAAGTTGGTGACGCGAAAGTCGTCAGGGCCGCTGACGATGGTTTCGCAAACGAACCCCAGCGGCTGCAAACGCGCTGAAATCATCGCCTGACAACCCGCGTCATCGGGGGTCAGCGAGGCACGGGAGATCAGTTGCTCGGTCAGCTGCAGGGTGGCGCTCATGCGGGTTCCAGTTTGATTTTTGTTCAGTCGCGCAGCAGGTCGTTCAGGCTGGTGGTGGCGCGGGTTTTGGCGTCTACTTTCTTGACGATGACGGCGCAGTACAAGCTGTATTTGCCGCCGGCTTTGGGCATGTTGCCCGAGATCACCACCGAACCAGCCGGAATACGGCCGTAAGTCACGGTGTCGGCTTCGCGGTCATAAATCGGGGTGCTTTGGCCGAGGTAAACGCCCATCGAAATGACCGAGTTTTCTTCGACGATAACGCCTTCAACCACTTCAGAACGGGCGCCAATGAAGCAGTTGTCTTCAATGATGGTCGGGTTGGCTTGCAGGGGTTCCAGCACGCCGCCCAGGCCAACACCGCCGGACAAATGCACGTTGTTGCCGACTTGGGCGCAACTACCGACCGTGGCCCAGGTGTCGACCATGGTGCCTTCGCCCACCCAGGCGCCGATGTTGACGTAGCTGGGCATCAAAATGGCGCCCTTGGCAATGAAGCTGCCGCGACGCGCCACGGCTGGCGGCACCACGCGCACGCCGGTGGCGCGCATTTCGTCTTCGCTCAGATGCGCAAATTTGGTTTGTACTTTGTCAAAAAAGCCGAGGTCGCCGGCGCGCATCATTTCGTTGTCTTTCAAGCGAAAGCTCAGCAACACCGCCTTTTTGATCCACTGGTGCGTAGTCCAGACGCCAACGCTTTCACGCGTGGCGACGCGCAAGCTGCCGTTGTTAAGTTGAGAAATGGTGTGTTCGACGGCTTCCAGCACTTCTTTGGACGCCGATTTTGGCGACAGATTAGCGCGGTCTTCCCAGGCGGCGTCGATGGTGCTTTGCAGGTTGTCTTGTGTCATGTCGGTTTTTATTTCAGGAAAAGTTTAAAAAGAATCGGAGGGAAAAAGAGGCTCAAGCCGTTTCATGCCGTTTTGGCATTGAAGGACTGGCAAAACTGCACGATGCGTTCTGCCGCTTCTCGGCACTCGGCGGTCTCGGCCACCAAGGCCATGCGGATCCGGCCAGCGCCAGGGTTGAAGGGTTTACCGTCAGCCCCTAGCGCTTCGCGCGCCAAGTAGCTGCCGGGCAGAACGACAACATTGTATTGAGCCAGCAACTGGCTTGAAAAATCGGTGTCTGTACCGACAAAGTTGGCCGGGATTTCGGCCCATAAATAAAAACCGGCGTCAGGCAAAGCGACATTCAAGACAGTCGCCAGCAGCGGTGTGACTTCAGCGAATTTTTGTCGGTACAGCTCACGGTTCAAGACCACATGCGCTTCGTCGTCCCACGCGGCGCGGCTGGCGGCTTGAACCACCGGGCTCATGGCGCTGCCGTGGTAGGTGCGATACAGCAAAAACGCTTTCATGATGTCAGCGTCCCCGGCGACAAAACCGCTGCGCATGCCGGGAACATTGCTGCGCTTAGACAGGCTGGTGAGGGCGATCAGGTTTTTAAAGTCGGTGCGTCCGAGGGCGACCGCCGCTTCAAGACTGCCCAGCGGGGCTTCTTCGCGGAAATAAATCTCGCTATAGCACTCGTCCGAGGCGATCACAAAGCCGTATTGGTCGCTCAAGGCAAACAACTGTTTCCACTCAGCCAAGCCAATGACCGAGCCGGTTGGGTTGCCCGGCGAGCAGACGATGAGCAACTGCGTTTTGGCCCAGACGGCATCGGGCACAGCAGCCCAGTCAATGCCAAAGTTGCGCGCCGGGTCGCTGGACGCATAAAAAACGTCTGCGCCAGCCAGCAAGGCCGCACCTTCGTAAATTTGATAAAACGGATTCGGTGAGACCACCGTGGCCCCTGCCCGCGTCGGGTCGATGATGGTTTGCGTCAGCGCAAACAGCGCCTCGCGTGAGCCATTCACCGGCAGCAACTGCTTGGCCGAGTCAACCGTGACGCCATAGCGTCTATGCAGCCAATTGGCCATCGATTGACGCAGCGCCGGCTCGCCCAGCGTGCCCGGGTAACTGGCCAAACCGGCCAAGCTGCTGGTCAACGCCGTTTTGATCAGCTCCGGCGTGGCGTGGCGTGGCTCGCCAATGCCCAGACTGATGGGGCGGTAAGCTGGGTTCGGCGTGACCTTGGCGTGCAGCTGGCGCAGCCGCTCAAAAGGGTAGGGCTGCAGGCGTGAGAGCAGAGGATTCATCTGGGCATTATCGAGGATGGGAATTGATTTGGCAGTCGTTCGCAGCGGCACCTATAATTTTTAACCACTGTTTGACGTCCCACCACTTGAAAAATACCCCGCTGCTTTCGGATACTTCTAAAAATACAGGCCCGCTGTTCAGCATTTGGGGGCTTCTAGGTCTTTATGTCTTGGTCTGGGTATTGACTCGCGGCTTGACCGACAGCAATCTGGACCATTACGCCGACATGTTGGAGAACTATGCATGGGGGCAAAGCATGGCTTGGGGAAGCACCAAGCACCCGCCACTTTTCGCCTGGGTCACGGGACTCTGGTTTGATATTTTCCCGACCCAAGACATCGCCTATTACCTGCTTTCGTATTTGAACGTGGCGATTGGACTGCTCGGCGTTTATCGCCTGGCGCATGCCTTGCGCTTGCCTAACTTGGCTTTGCCAAGTGTCATGTTGCTCTGCATGGCTTTCCCGTACAGCACCTTGGCCGCGAAGTTCAATGCCAATGCCATTTTGCTCAGTGTGTGGCCGTGGCGTGGCTGCACAGCGTGCGCAATGTCGGCCGTTCGGGCTGGCTTTGGTCTGCGGCATTGGGGCTGTTGAGCGCGTTGGCAATGCTCGGCAAGTATTACAGCGGTGTGTTTTTGCTGGGTATTTTCTTGGCTGCTTGGACCAGTCAGGCGGGAAGGCACTGGCTTGTGACGCGCAAGCCTTGGCTGGCCTTGCTGGTCTTTGGGTTGTGCCTGCTGCCGCATCTGCAATGGCTGCATGCGCACGATTACGTCACGTTGCGCTATGTCGGCGAACAAGGTGCAAAAGACGGTACGGATTGGACGCAGTTGTACAAGTTTGCGCTCGCCCCAATGGCTTATTGGTTGCTGCCTTGGTTGTTGTGCGCATGGCTTTATGCACCGGGGCAACCTAGCTTGCTGGAGCGTTTGCGGGGTTGGCCATTGCGCTTGCTCCGTTGCTGGCTGCCGCAAGGTCGGGATGACACCTTGTTTTGGCTGGTCATGTTGCCTGGGTTGATCACCTTGGCATTTGGCGTGACGGGATTTGTGGCGCTGTCATTGCCTTGGGCGATCCCTGTTGGTTTTGGATTTTCTTTGTTATGGCTGCGCAATCTGACAGCCGCACAGACCGATCACAACAGCCTCTCCCGCATCACCCACAGACTTCAAAGCTACACGCTGGCTTGGTGTCTTTTGGTGTTGCTGGTCAGCCCTTTGTACGCTTGGTACCAGGCCTTAGAAGGCACATACAGCCATTACGTGCCGCGTCGCGAAGCGGCCAGTGAATTGCTCAAAGGTTGGCATGAAAGACACCCAGAGCAGCCGCTGCGTTGGGTGGGGGGTGCTTGGGCTGAAAACGCCTTACTGGCTTTTTATGGTGATGACGCCATACAAGTTGTGCCTGGCGTTCCTGATCAATTTCCAGCCACGGTCAATCCAGTGGCCAACTGGGACCAACAGGGCGGCTTGTTGCTGTGCCCGATGGGTCAGGTTGAAAAACCTGCCACTACAGATTGCCCACAAAAAATGCAAACTTGGCTTCAGGCCAAAGGCCAGACCGCTGACGTGATTCGCATCACCGTCCATAGCCAGGGATTTTGGTTCCCCAAGCGGGTGCCGTTCACCTATGTGGCTTTCGACTATTTGCCCATGCGCCCTTGAGTGTTTGAGCCCCGGGCTCTACAGCTTTGACACTTTTGGGCTCAGGTAATAATCAAGACTGTCCTTCTAATTTGGGTTTGCCGTGCGTCTCAACTCCATCAAGCTCTCCGGTTTCAAATCGTTCGCTGAACCCACCAACTTCGTGTTGCCAGGGCAGCTCGTCGGTGTGGTCGGTCCGAACGGCTGCGGCAAGTCCAACATCATGGACGCCGTGCGCTGGGTGCTGGGCGAAAGCAAAGCCTCTGAGTTACGTGGCGAGTCGATGCAGGACGTTATTTTCAGCGGCACCACCACCCGCAAGTCGGCCAGCCGCGCCAGTGTCGAACTGGTGTTTGACAACGCCGACCACCGCGCTGGCGGTCAGTGGGGCCAGTTTGCGGAGATCGCCGTCAAGCGCGTCCTGACCCGCGACGGCACCTCCAGCTACTACATCAACAACCAGCCAGTGCGTCGCCGTGACGTGCAAGATGTGTTCCTCGGCACCGGCTTGGGCCCACGCGCTTACGCCATCATTGGTCAGGGCACGATCAGCCGCATCATCGAGTCAAAACCTGAAGAATTGCGCCTGTTTCTGGAAGAAGCGGCCGGCGTGTCCAAGTACAAAGAACGCCGCCGCGAGACCGCCAACCGGCTGTCAGACACGCGTGAAAACCTGACCCGCGTGGACGACATCTTGCGCGAGCTGAACGCCAACCTCGAGAAGCTCGAAAAGCAAGCCGAAGTGGCCATGCGCTACAACACGCTGCAAGCCGACGGCTCACTCAAGCAGCATCAGCTTTGGTTCATGAAGCGCACCGAGAGCGAGGCCGATCAGTCCAAGGTCAAGGCTGATTCTGAAAAAGCCGTCAACGATCTGGAAAGCAGGGTGGCCGATTTGCGCCACATCGAAGCCGACCTTGAAACCGTTCGGCAGGCGCACTACACGGCCGGCGACCAAGTCAATCAGGCGCAGGGCAAGCTCTACGAAGCCAGCGCTGAAGTTGGCCGACTCGAAGCCGAAATCCGCTTTGTCGTCGATGGCCGCATGCGCGTCGAGCAACGCTTGGCGCAACTCAAAGAGCAAACCGCCCAGTGGGCGACGCGCCAAGAAGACGCGGCTGTTGAAACCGAAAGTTTGGCCGGGCAAGCGGTTGATGCGGAAGAAAAAGCCGAGTTGCTGGCGGCCCAAACTGAAGACCGCGTCGGTCAATTGCCCGCGCTTGAAGAAGCCTTGCGCAGCGCGCAAACCCAGGCCAACCAGCAGCGTAGCAGCGTGGCGCAGGTGCAGCAGCAAATCCAAGTCTTGGCCGCTGACCAACGCAACATTGAAGAACAAAGCCGCGCGTTCAGCACCCGGCGTGAACGCTTGCAGGCCGACCGCAATGCGCTGAATGCCCCGGACGAAGCCCGCTTGGTGAACTTAGGCGAGCAGTTCAAAACCGCGCAAGAAAGCCAGGAAATGGTCGAAGCGGTGC
>CANFZL010000117.1 GCA_947451205.1 Comamonadaceae bacterium | reverse complement strand
GCTTGCAGCAAGGCGAGGTCGGCGGCGCTGGCGTCGTTTTCTGCATTCAGCAAATCGAGCGTGGTGCGGTCACCGACTTGGCGGCCAATGCGCGTGGCATCTAAGCGGGCTTGCTGAGCGGTCACGGCTTCTTCCAGTGCGACGAGGCGGGCTTGGCCACTTTGCAGTGCGAGCCAGGCGGCGCGTGTGAATTGCCCGACTTGCAGGCGCGTCCGCTCAACTTCGGCGCGGGCTTTGTCTTCAAGCCGCAGCGCTTCTTCTTGTTTGGCGCTTCGCCAGCCGCCGGTGTAGAGCGGCACATTCAAAGACACGCCAATCATTTGCTGACTCTGGGTGTTGCTGGCCGAGCCAAAGTCGCCGCTGCCGCTGAGCCGGTCGCGTGTCGCTTGCGCGATCAAGTCCAGCGTGGGTGAGGCTGCTCCGCTGTGCTTGCGGACTTCTTCACGCGCAGCGTCGGCTTGCGCCTGTTGCATTCGCAGCATCGGGTTGTCTTGCTGCGCCAGACTCAGCCAGTGCGGCAACGGATCGACAGTCGCGTTCAGTCCCCGGCTGGAAGGCGCTTGCAGTTGCAGATCGGCGCTTGGCAGGCCGGTGATGTCGGCGAGCATTTGCCTTGCGAGTTCCAACTCACTCGCGGCGGCCACCGCTTGCGCTTGCAGGCCGCGCGCACGGGCCGACGCTTCGTGCGTGTCGGTGATGGGAATGTCGCCTAGCGCGAAGCGGTCTTTGGCTTCGGCCAAGGCTTTGTCGACGGCGGATTGTTGTTTTTGTAGCAGCGTTAAGCGTCGCTCGGCCAAGACAGTGTCGAAGTAGCGCTGGGTGGTTTGCAGCATCCAGTCTTGCTGTGCAGCTTGCCACTGAATCTCGGCCGAGTCGGCAGAGATCACCAGTTGCTGGCGCTGCGCCTGACGCTCCACGTTGTACAGCGGCTGGCGCGCGGTGAGCGCCCAGCGCGTGGCTGTACCGCCGTTGACCGAGGTGGCAAAAGAAGCGCCTGTGATGGGCGTGGGGCTGGAAGGCATGGCGAACTGCGCACCCTCCATGCGGCTGTTGGCGCTGGCAACGCCAGCTGTGCCGCTGAGCCCCAAGTTCGGTCGCCACAGCGCCGCAGCTTGCTCGCGCTGCGCAGCACCGGCCGCGCGGCTGGCGTCAATCACCGCGCCTTGCGGGTCGTGTTGACGGGCCGCCTGCCAGACCTGCAACAGGTCAGTAGCGTGGGCGGTCATGGCACACAGCGAGAGTGCCGCGCCAGCGAGCAAGGTGCGAGGGATCATGAGTCAAACTCCAGAGATCAGTTGAGGCAATCAGCAGCCGGGCTTGGCGCCGAATTTGCGCATGATGTTTTCCATCAGGCACCACTTGGTGACGGCGCTTTGCAGCAGGTTGGCGCCCACAAAGGCAGTGAAAGCCAGCCACCATTGGCTCAAGAAAAATGGGCTGTCGGGGCTGCCCAGTGCCAAAGACACCAGAATGAAAAGGCCAGCGACGAGTCGAACAATTTGCCATGAAGTCATGAGAAGTTCTCCTTAGGGTTGAAAGAAATGAGACAGAAAAATAGTGCGGGTAAAACGACTCGTCAACTCAAGCTGAAGGCTCGTACTTGCGTCGGTAAGCCGCGTAGTACAGCGTCGGAATCACCACCAGCGTGAGCACGGTCGAGACAAAAATACCAAAGATCAGCGAAATCGCCAAGCCGTTGAAGATCGGGTCGTCCAGAATGAAGAAGGCCCCCAGCATGGCCGCGCCGCCGGTCAACATGATGGGCTGCGCCCGCGTGATGGCCGAATGAACAATCGCCTCTTTGAAGGGCACGCCTTCACGCACTTGCAGGTTGATGAAGTCGACCAACAAGATCGAGTTGCGCACGATGATGCCGGCCAGCGCGATCATGCCGATCATGCTGGTCGCTGTGTATTGCGCACCCATCAGCGCATGGCCGGGCATCACGCCGATGATGGTCAGCGGGATAGGCGCCATGATGATCAGCGGCGTCAAGTAGGAAGCGAATTGCGCCACCACCAGCAGATAAATCAAGACCAAGCCGACGGCGTAAGCTGCGCCCATGTCCCTGAAGGTTTCGTAGGTGATCTGCCATTCACCGTCCCACTTGATGGCGTAGCCGCGCCAAGCGTCGGTTGGCTGGTGAATGAAGTATTCGGCGAGCTGGCCGCCGTCCGGGGTTTTGATGTTGGCGATTTCTGAGCGCATCTTGAACATGCCGTACAAGGGGCTGTCGACTTTGCCCGCCATGTCGGCGGTGACGAAGTTCACCGGCAGCAAGTCTTTGTGAATGATCGGTTGCTCGCGCTCGGTGTCGCTGATGGTGACCAGCTCACGGATCGGCACCAGCTTGCCTGACGCTCCGCGCACGCTCAGTTGCAGCAAAGCATTCAAGTCGCCATGTCGCTCAGCGGGCAATTGCAGCGTGACGGCTGTCGGGTATTTGCTGCCATCGTGCAGGTAGGTGGCGGCCTCGCCAGCCAAACCAGCGCGCAGCGTGTTGACGATGTCTTGCTGCGACACGCCCAAGTTAGAGGCTTTGCGGCGGTCGACCAGCAACAGCTTGCGCGGTGCGCTGGCGATGCTGCTGTCATCCACATCCACCACGTTGTCGGTCTTCTCAAAAATAGCGCGGACGGCCTTGGCCACTTGGCGCCGGCCTTCTGCGTCGGGCCCATAAATCTCCGCCACGATGGGTGAGATCACGGGCGGGCCGGGCGGTACTTCAACCACTTTGACGTTGGCACCAAAGCGCAGGCCAATTTTTTGCAACTCAGGGCGAACACGGGTCGCGATAGCGTGGCTTTTGTCTTTGCGGTGGGCTTTGTCCACCAGGTTGACTTGAATGTCACCGACCTCACCCCCGGCACGCAGATAGTACTGGCGCACCAAGCCGTTGAAGTTGATGGGTGCTGCGGTGCCGGCGTAGGCTTGGTAGTGGGTGACCTCAGGGACCGTGGCCAAGTACGCACCCAGTTCGCGCAGCACGCCGGCGGTTTGCTCCAGCGGCGTGCCCGCAGGCATGTCGACCACTACCTGAAATTCAGACTTGTTGTCGAAGGGCAGCATCTTCAGCAGCACCAGTCCGGTGGCCGGCAACACCAGTGACAAAGCGATCAGCCCACCGATGCCGAGGCCCAGCAACTTACGGTTGCGTGCGCCGCGTTGGCTGTCCAGCAGCGGTTTGAAGACGCGCTCAAAGAGCGGGCCTATTTTGGCGGCCAAGCCAGTCGGTGCCGCATGGCTGTCGTCCGGGTGGCTGGCTTTCATCCACAAGCGTGCCAGCCACGGCGTGACGATGAAAGCAATCGCCAGCGACAGCAACATGCCCATGCTGGCGTTGATCGGGATCGGGCTCATGTACGGGCCCATCAAGCCGCTGACAAAAGCCATCGGCAGCAAGGCGGCGATGACGGTGAAGGTGGCCAAAATTGTCGGGCTGCCGACCTCGTCGACCGCGCCGGGAATGATCTCGGTCAGCGTTTTGCCGGGGAACAGCTTTTGATGCCGGTGGATGTTTTCAACCACCACGATGGCGTCGTCGACCAAAATGCCGATTGAAAATATCAGCGCAAACAGCGACACGCGGTTCAGCGTAAAGCCCCAGGCCCAAGACGCAAACAGCGTCACGGTCAAGGTCAAGATCACGGCCGCGCCGACGATGGCGGCTTCACGCCGGCCCAGCGCGATGAAGACCAGCGCAACCACCGCCGCCGTGGCGAACAGCAGTTTTTGGATGAGTTTTTGGGCTTTGTCGTTGGCTGTTGTGCCGTAGTTGCGGGTCTCAACCACCTGCACGTCGTCAGGGATCACGCTGCCGTGCAATTGCGCGACGCGGTTGATGACGCCGTTGGCCACGTCGATGGCGTTTTGGCCGGGCTTCTTGGTGATGGCCAGCGTCACAGCTGGGTATTCGCCGCCGCTGCCTCCGTTGGCTTGTCCATTGCCGTGCCAGACGTAGCGACTGGCCGGCAGCGGACCGTCTTTGACGTCTGCGACGTCTTTCAAAAACACCGGTTTGGCATCGCGCACACCGACCATCAGCTCCGCCACTTCGCTGGCGTGTGACAAATAGGGGCCGGCTTCGATGCTGATGCTTTTGTTGCCGCTGAGCAGCTCGCCCACGGGCAGGCCCAAGTTGGCGGACTGCAAGGCGGCGCGCAAGTCGTTGACGGTGATGCCGGTGCCGGCCATGCGCTGCGGGTCAATCTGCACCAGCACGGCGCGGTTTGGGCCGCCCAGCGTCTGCACGTCGCGGGTGCCAGGCACGCGTTTGATGTCGGCCTCAATGCTGTGCGCCACGCGCTCCAACTCATAGGCGCTGGTCTCCGGGCTCTTGCCATGCAGCGTGAGCGTGACGATGGGCACATCGTCAATGCCCTTGGGCTTGATGAGCGGCTCCATCACGCCCAAGCCTTTGGGCAGCCAGTCTGCGTTGGTGCGCAGCGTGTCGTGTAAGCGCACCAGCGCTTCGGTGTTCGGCACGCCGACCTTGAACTGCACTGTCAGCACGGCCACGCCGGGCCGCGAGACAGACATCACGTGCTCAACACCGGCCATTTTGGACAGCACTTGCTCGCCCGGTGTGGCGACCATTTGTTCTACGTCGCGCACCGACGCACCCGGAAACGGGATCAGCACGTTGGCCATGGTGACGTCGATTTGCGGCTCTTCCTCACGCGGCGTCACCAGCACGGCGAAGCCACCCAGCAGCAGCGCCATCACCGCCAGCAGCGGGGTGATGGGCGCGCTTTGAAAGAGGGCGGCGATGCGGCCCGAGATGCCTAGCGCCTTGGTGCCTTGTTGGTTGTCGTTCATGTGCGGTGACCTCAGAGTGCGTTGACGGTTTTAGGATCAGCCGCGACTTGTTCGCCCTTGCTGACGCCGCTCAGCACTTCAACCAGCTCACCCGTAGCGCGGCCTAAGCGCACTTGGCGCAGCCGCGGCTGGCCTTGCGCATCGATCACGTAGACGCCGGTCATCTCAGCGCGGCGCAAGATGGCCGTGCTGGGCAGATACAGCCGTTCAGCATCCGTCTGCGCGGCGGTGCCGGTGGTCGGTAGCCAGACGCGGGCGAACATACCGGGTTTCAATCCTGTCGTCTCAGCGCTGTTGCCAGCCGGCAGGATCAAGCGAATCTGCGCTGTGTGGGAGGCTGCGTCAATCGTCGGCAGTAGCTGCGTTTGGGTCGGTGCGCGCGGGCTGTTCTGGCCAGCAAGACCGGGAATTTCATAGCGAACCGATTTGAGTTTGTCGCTCAAGCCGGTCAGCATTGATTGCGGCACCGACGCCACCACACGCAGTGCCGACGGGTCATGCAAAACAAGAAGAGGGCGGCCAGGCATGGCCATGTCGCCAACTGTCGCGGTGACCTCGCTGACGACGCCGTCATAAGGCGCGCTGAGCACAAAAAAGCCGGACTGCGCTTCGGCCACGCGGGTTTGCGCTTGCAGCGCCTTGACTTGAGCTTGCGCCGCCAGCCATTGGGCTTGCGTGCGCTCCAGCGCGGCTTGGCTGATGTACTGCTTGGCCAGCAATTGCTTTTGCCGATCCAGCTCTTTGCTGGCGACGTTGAGCACCGCTTGCGCCGCGTCAACTTGTGCGGCACTGCCGGCGACGTTTTGCTGGGCAGCGCGTGCGTCGATTCGCACCAAGGCTTGGCCTGCGCGCACACGGTCACCGGCTTGCACCAAAAGCGAGACGATGGCGCCAGGAACCTGCGCCGACACGGTGGTCTGGCGCACGGCTTCGACCACGGCGTCCAAGCTGGACTCGTTGGCCGAAGCTGCCGTGCCTTGCACGGCGACTGTCGCGATCTTGGCTGCTGCGGCGACTTGGGTCGGTGATGTCTTGTCGGCAGCCATGGCCGTCATTGGAATGGCTGCTGACAGCACGCTCCATGTGGCGAAGGCCTGGAGAGCGGCAAGGGTGGCTGAATTGAGTCGTGACATGCGGAAGTCCTCAGCTGGATGAATTTGCTTACTTGCTTATTTAGTTGATTAGCTAATTGCGCAATGATACAATAAATTCTTTGCGATGCAAGCTCTCAAGCTTCATTTGTAGCGTTCGCATCGTCAAGTCAATTCAAAAGGAGAGTTTTGAGATGGATCAAATGCCTGACGAATCCCTGCGGGAAGTCGCGTCCTATTTCCAAGTGCTGTCTGAGCCGACACGGCTGAAGATTCTGAATTTATTGCGCAATGACGAGCGCAATGTCGGCGAACTGGCACAGTTGTGCGGCTTCTCAGCCGCTAATATCTCGCGCCATTTGGCCTTGATGACCCAGCACGGCCTGGTGGTGCGCGAGAGCCGGGGCACCAGCGTGTATTACCGCATGGCGGATGACTCTATTTACGAACTGTGCGATTTAGTGTGCGGCAACATTGCGCGGCAATTACAGCGTTCAGCCGTCAGCCGTGCGGTGTTCACCACCTCCCACGGCTGAGCATTCCTCTCACAAGTCTGCCTTTTCTTTTAATACTCAGGAGCTTTCATGAAATCTGCCCACGACCTTGTGACCTCTGCCAAAGCGCTGATCCGTGAAGTCCCGGTGACACAGGCTGAAGACGTTATCCGCAACGCCGATGTACTGCTTGATGTGCGCGAGACTGAAGAGTTCGCAGCCGGCCACATCCCCGGTGCGGTGCACGCGTCACGCGGCATGCTGGAGTTCAAACTCAGTAGCACGCCGGAGCTCAGCGCGCGCGATCTGAAAATAGTTGTGTATTGCAAAACCAGCGGCCGTGCCGCCTTGGCGGCGCGTTCTCTGCATGACATGGGTTATTTGTCGGTGACCTCCATTGGCGGCGGTTACGACGCTTGGGTTGCCGCTGGCAAGCCTGTTGCCAAGCCCAGCTTGCCCGCCTTCGAGTGACACCCTTCTCAAAAACCACCGTTACGTCGCCTTTCCTGTCTACTGACGATGCACTGGGCAAGCCTTTAGACGGCTGGCGGCTGAAGGTCTACACCGTTATTTTTGAAGCCGACACGGTGGCTGGTCGGCGTTTTGATGTGATGCTGATCTTGGCCATTTTGGTCAGTGTGGGTGTGGTCATGGCGGACAGCGTGCAGTCCTTGAGCGGTCGTTACGACCTCCTGTTCAGCGGACTGGAGTGGCTCTTCACGGTCTTTTTCACGCTCGAATACATTGCGCGTTTGGTCTGTGTGCGGCGTCCCCTGCGTTACGCCACCAGCTTTTTTGGCGTGATCGATTTGCTGGCTGTGTTGCCAACGTATTTGGCTCTGTTTGTGCCGGAGTTGTACGCGCTGATTGATGTGCGTGTGCTGCGTTTGTTGCGCGTTTTCCGGGTCTTCAAACTCGCCGCTTACGTGGATGAATACCAAGCGCTGGCGATGGCTTTTGCAGCCAGTCGCCGCAAGATTTTGGTGTTTTTGTCAGCCGTGCTGATGTTGGTGCTTATTTTTGGCACCGTCATGTATGTGGTCGAAGGGCCGGGCAATGGCTTCACCAGCATTCCAACCTCGGTGTACTGGGCCATCAGCACCTTGACCACAGTGGGCTTTGGCGACCTCGTGCCGAAGACTGATTTTGGTCGATTGATTGCCTCCTTCATGATGCTCATGGGCTGGGGCACGCTGGCGGTGCCGACCGGGATTGTCACGGCGGAAATGGCCGCACAGCGCATAGGTCGTAGGCAAGCCTTGCCGACCACCCGCACCTGCCAAGAGTGTTTGGCTGAAGGTCAAACTGAAGCGGCCAAATTTTGCTTCAACTGTGGCGCAGAACTGCCGATATACCAGCACGATGAAGTGGCGGCGAAGGGTTAATCCAGACGCGGCGTCAAACGGCGGGGTGTGATCTCGACGGAGTCGGTCGCGGTGCTCATCCACACCGTGCCGTCTTGCACCGTCACCTGCAGCTGCATGGTGCGGGCCGCGAGCTTGGCCAGCGCCTGACTTTCAGCCGCGTCAATTTGCCAGACCACCAAGTTGCTGGCCCGCGTGAGTTTGCTTTCAATGGCTTTCCACCAAACCGGCGTGCTGCTCGAAAAGCTCAGCACCGTTACCCGGTCGGCCCTGCCGGCGGCGCGCATCAAGCGCTTGTCATCGGGTTGGCCAACGTCAATCCAATGCAATATAGCGTCGGTGTAATCCTTGTGCCAGAGAGCAGCTTCGTCCACATCCCAAAGATCTTTGGCAAATTCGAGCTTGCCTTTGTGATCGTCGGCGGTGACGTTCAGGGCGAAGGCCAGCAGCCGAATCATCATGCGTTCGTCGGCCTCAGACGGGTGGCGCGCGATGACCACCGTGTGGTCGGCATAGACGTTGCGGTCCATGTCGGCAATTTGCAATTGGGCTTTGTAGATGGTGGCTTTGAGTGCCATGAACAGTTCTCGGGTCGGGTGCAGGAAAGAGAGCTATTGGAACAGTCT
>CANFZL010000116.1 GCA_947451205.1 Comamonadaceae bacterium | reverse complement strand
GTCGGGTCGACCATCGAAGCCTCCAGTGGATGCTTGGGTGAATGCAGCATTCAGAGCCGCGCCTGCATGATGCTCATGCACAAGTTGAATTCCGGGGAAACCCAATGCCGCATAGCGCTGGCGGGCTCAGTCCAGCGACCAGAATCGGCATGCTTTGGGTCGGCTGGCGTGGCCTGCTTGATTTGAAGCCAAGCCCAATCCAGCAAGATCAAAGCGATGGCGCGCAGGTAGTCGTCCGCGACCCAATACGGCAGCTCGATGTTTGTCTTCGCCGCATTCGCCAGCGTGCGGGTGAGCGCTTTCAAGTCTGTGATTCGGCTCAGCAGCTGGGCGCTTTCATGTGTTTCTAAGTCATCGTCCAAGTTCAATTCAACCGTCAGCGTTTGCAAAAATTCAAAGAATCCGACCCCTCCGTCAGGTAACACTTTGCGCACCAGCAAATCAATCGCCTGAATCTCGTTCGTGCCTTCATAAATCATGGTGACCCGCGAGTCACGCACGATTTGCTCGATGCCCCATTCACGCACGTAGCCGTGGCCACCAAAGACCTGCAGGCATTCGCTGCTGCCTTTAAATGCCTGCGCAGTCCAGGCGGCTTTCAGCACCGGAGTGACGTAGCTGCACCACTGCTGAGCACTTTGACGACGAGCCGCGTCTGGGTGGTGCTTGGCCAGGTCGAGTTCGACTGCGGTTTGATAGGCCAGTACACGGCCGCCGTCAATCCAGGCACGCTGTGTGGACAAAATTCTGCGCATCGCCGGGTGCTCGGAAATCGGATCTGGCGTCGTGCTCATCAGCGGCTTGGGTGCGCGCATTTGCCGACGCTCTTGCGCGTAGACATCAGCCTTTTGCCAAGCCGCGTCCAGCAGACCAATGCCTTGCAAGCCCACATGCAGACGCGCGGCGTTCATCATCACAAACATGGCGTTAAGACCGCGACTCGGCTCACCAATCAACCACGCCGTGGCCTCATCAAAGCGCATGGCGCAGGTCGGGCTGCCGTGCAAACCCATTTTTTCTTCTATGCGATCGCAATGAACACCATTGGCCGTGCCATCGGGCATCACCTTGGGCGCGAGGAACAAGGACAGTCCTTTGGGACCTGCAGGCGCATCTGGCAGACGCGCCAAGACCAAGTGAGTAATGTTGTCGCTCAAGTCGTGCTCGCCGCCAGAAATGAAAATCTTGCTGCCGCTCAAGCGGTAACTGCCGTCCACTTGCAAGCTTGCCTTGGTGCGCACCAAGCCCAAATCGCTGCCAGCGTGGGGCTCGGTCAGGCACATGGTGGCCAGCCATTCGCCGCTGGCTATTTTGTCGAGGTAGGTCGACTTCAAGGACGCGCTGCCGTGGTGCTTGAGGCACTCATAAGCGCCATGTAAAAGTCCCGGTGCCATGGTCCAACCATGGTTGGCAGCACTTAGCATGTCGTACAGCACGGCTTCGAGCACGGCCGGCAAACCCTGACCGCCGTCTTCAGGTGAGCAGGCGAGTGCCGGCCAGCCGGCCTGCCAAAAAGCTTGGTAAGCCTGTTTGAAACCGGGCGGCGTGGTGACCTGGCCTTGGACCCACTGGCAGCCGACGGTGTCGCCGATGGCTTGTAAAGGCGCGACGACTTGAGCGACAAACTTCCCGGCTTCGTCGACCACTTGACGCATCAGATCCGCGTCGGTGTCCACGAAAGCGTTAAGCGCCTGCAAGTGCGCAGGCGCTTTCAGAACATCGTGAAGGATGAAATGAATATCGTCCAATGGCGGCTGGTAGTTCATGCGGCTTTATCGCTTTCTTTCTTGCGAGCAGCGCCCAAATAGGTGTCGATGACGCGGGCATCGACGGCCAATTCTTTGGCCGGCCCGTGCAGTGCGATCTCACCCATTTCCAGCACATAACCCTCGTCAGCGGTTTCCAGTGCGGCGCGGGCATTTTGTTCCACCAGCAGTGTGGTCACACCAGTTTTGCGCAGACCATCGATCGTTCGGAAAATTTCCTTCGCCACCAAGGGCGCCAGGCCGAGGCTCGGTTCGTCCAGCATCAGCAGCACCGGACGGGCCATCAAGGCCCGGCCGACGGCCAACATTTGACGCTCGCCGCCAGACAAGGTGCCGGCCATTTGCGTACGCCTCTCCAGCAGGCGTGGAAAGAGCGCATACACCACATCGATCTGTTCGCGCCAAAGCTTGTTGTTCAACCTGACTTGGCGGAACGCGCCTAACACCAGGTTGTCTTCGACCGACATCGTGCCGAACAACTCGCGTCGTTCCGGCACCAGAGAAATACCCAGCATCACGCGATCTTCGAGCGTGAGCGCAGTCACGTCTTGGCCATTGAACTCGATGCTGCCACGTCCTGGGATCACGCCCATCAGCGTGTTGAGCAGGGTTGATTTGCCGGCGCCGTTGGGGCCGATCACGGTGATCACGCTGCCCTTGTCGGCGTGCAGGCTGACGCCATGCAAGACCTCGGCACGGCCGTAGCCAGCGCGCAAATTTTGGACGCGAAGAAGTGACGTTGTCATCTCAATTGACCTCAATGTTCAGTGCCAAGATAGGCGGCACGCACTGCCGGGCTTTGCTGAATGTCAAGCGGTGTGCCTTGGGTCAGCAAGGTGCCGAACTCCATCACCACCAAGTGGTCACAGACGTCCATCACCAAGTCCATGTCGTGCTCGACCAGCAAAATACTCATGCCTTCACTGCGCAGTTGGCGCAGCACATCGGCCAAGGCCTGCTTTTCTTTGTGGCGCAATCCGGCAGCCGGTTCGTCCAGCAACAGCAATGCCGGGTCGCTGCACAAAGCGCGCGCAATTTCCATCAAACGTTGCGGCCCCATGGCCAAGTTGCCGGCCTGCTCGTGCAGGTGCGCACCCATGCCGATGCGTTCCAGTTGACGCTGTGCTTCACGCAGTAACTGGCGTTCCTCGGCGCGGTTCAAGCGGGTCATGGCGGCCACCACATCTTGGTGACCCCGCAGATGAGCGCCCAGCGCGACGTTTTCCAACACCGTCATGTCGGGAATCATCTTGACGTGTTGAAACGTGCGCGACATGCCCCGGCTGGCGATCTCGCGTGAGCGCAGACCGCTGATGTCTTCGCCCCGAAAAACGACCTTGCCGCTGGTCAGCGACAAGACGCCGGTGATCAGGTTGAAGGTGGTGGATTTGCCCGCGCCGTTCGGTCCGATCAGTCCCACAATTTGCCCGGCCTTGATTTGAAAGCCAATGTCGTTGACGGCCACCAAGCCGCCGAATTGTTTGCGGATGGCTTGCACCTCCAGTACCCATTCGCCATGCGCCGGTTTGGGGCGTTCAGTCAACGCGGGGGCGTTGGCCCAGTCCATCAAGCGCTGTGGGCGCGGCAGCTTTTGCTCGACCAAGGACCACAAACCGTTGGGCAAAAACTTCAGCGTCAGCACCAGCACAATGCCGAAAACAATCGTTTCATAGCTGCCGCTGGTGCCGAACAACAGGGGCAACAGCACTTGCAACTCGTCTTCCAGCAGCTTGGTGAGCAGGGCACCGGTGATGGCGCCCCAGACATAGCCGACACCGCCGACCACCGTCATGAATAGGTATTCAATACCCATTTTGAGACCGAATGGCGACGGATTGACGGAGCGCTGAAAGTGCGCAAACAGCCAACCCGACACCGATGCCAACAAAGCGGCGATGACGAAAATAATGATCTTGTAGCGCAAGGTGTTGACGCCCATGGCTTCGGCCATCTGGGTGCCTGTGCGCAACGAACGCATGGCCCGACCCGGACGCGAGTCCAGCAGATGCAGAATCGCCAGCGCAGCCAAGACCACGACCGCCCAGGCGAACAAAAAGAAGCCACGGCCCTGACCCAAATCAATGCCAAAAAGCGACAGTGTTTGAATCCCCAGCAAGCCGTCGTACTTTCCCAGTGCATCCAAATTACCCATCAGGTAGTACAGCGACAAGCCCCAGGCAATGGTCGCCAACGGCAAAAAGTGACCTGACATGCGCAGCGTGATGGCCGCCACGATAAGCGCTGAAACCCCCGTGATGGCCAGTCCAACAAAGAGCGTCACCCAAGGCGACAAACCGGTGTTGAGCGTCAGCCAAGCGGTGCTGTAAGCGCCGATGCCGACAAAGGCCGCTTGGCCAAAAGAGGTCAGGCCGGCGACACCGGTCAGCAGCACCAAGCCCAAGCCGACCAGACTGTACAAGGCAATGTAGTTGAGTTGGGTGATCCAAAAATCAGGCAGCGGCAGCGCAGCCACCAGCACGATGGCGATGACCAGCGCCCACAATCCATAACGTCTCGCCAGCATCTCAATGTTCCTCGTCAGAATGGCCGCTCTGCAGTGAGCGCCACAGCAAAATCGGCAAGATCAGCGTGAAGACGATCACTTCTTTAAAAGCACTGGCCCAAAAGGAACCGAACGCTTCAACGATGCCGACAAACAAAGCGCCCAGCAACGCGCCCGGGTAGCTCGCCAAACCGGCGATCACAGCGGCCACAAACCCCTTCAAGCCGATGAGGAAACCGGAGTCGTAAAACACCGTGGTGGTCGGGCCGATCAACAAACCCGACAAGGCACCAATCAAAGCCGCCATGGCAAAAGTGAGTTGTCCGGCGCTGTGGGATGAAATACCCATCAAGCGTGCACCCAAGCGATTCACCGCTGTAGCCCGCAAGGCTTTGCCGTACAGAGAGCGTTCAAAAAACAGCCACAACATGATGATCAAGGCCAGCGATGCCGTGAAGATGATGATGGTTTGCCCCGTCAACACCACCGGCCCCATCGGCAGGCGAATGTCCCAGAACGAAGGATTGCGAAATCCTTCGGCGCCGAAAAACAGCAGGCCCAGCCCGGTCATGGCAAAGTGCACACCGACCGAGACGATCAACAGCACCAGCGGTGTGGCCGCTTCCAAGGACTGATAGGCCACCCGATAGACCAAGGGCCCAAAGGCCGTGACGATGGCCACGCTCAACAAGGCCTGCACCAGCAATGGAAACTGCTGCGGCGCTGCCCAAGCAGTCAAGCCCGCGATCGCGCCCGGTATCAGGAGCGTCTTGATGCCGGCTTTCAATGCCGCCAGTGCATTGCGCTGCCGCTGCCAAGCACTGGTCAAATCCATCAAGGCCGCCACGCCGGCCAGAATCAGCAAGAGCCAGACCGTGCCGGGAATTGTCCCGGTTTGCAAAATGGCCAGCGTCAGCGCTCCATAGGCGACGAACTCACCTTGCGGGATAAAAATAACCCGCGTGACGGTGAACACCAGCACGGTGGCAAGCCCCAGCAGGGCGTAAATAGACCCGTTGATGAGGCCGTCCAGCAAGAGAATGCTGGCGATCGAGGTATCCATGACCGACCCTTGGTTAAAAACTAAAAAAGGAAATATCCCATGCCCGCTAGCGCGTCATGCGAGACGCCCTAGCGGGTCACGCTGTCGAGGGTTTTATTCCATTTTCCAGTCGCCGTTGACGACTTTGACAATCACGCCGGTCTCGTTGGTGTAGCCCCAATGGTCTTGCTTGGTCCAGTTCATGATGCCGTGGGCAAAGTTGGTTCGGCCCATGGTTTCAATCGCATCACGCAGCGCCGCGCGAAATTCTGGCGTGCCGGGCTTGGCTTTTTTCAGCGCCACCGGAATGACTTTTTGCATGACGATTTCGGCATCGTAGGCGTGACCCGCGAACTGGTTGCGACTGCCCGCGCCATAGACCTTTTCGTACTTTTGAACGAAGTCAAGGGCCAGCTTTTTAGACGGGTGGCTGTCAGGCAGTTGTTCTGGCGCGATAACCGGGCCGGACACCACATAAGAGCCTTCGACCGCTTTGCCGCCGACGCGCATCAAGTCGCGTGTAGCGGCTGCGTGCGTTTGGTAAATTTTGCCTTTGAAGCCACGGTCGACGATCGCCATGTGGGGCATGGCCGCGCCGCTGCCAGAGGCGACGATCAGCATCGCATCCGGATTGGCTGACGTCAGTTTGAGGGCTTGCGCGGTAACGCTGGTGTCGGTGCGGGCAAAGCGCTCGACGGCGACGACCTTGATGCCCGCTTTCTCGGCGATCGGCGTGAATTCTTTCAACCAGCCTTCACCGTAAGCGTCGGTGTAACCCAAGAAGCCGACGGTTTTAACCCCCTGCTTTTTCATGTGTTCGACCATCGCGAACGACATGACCGAGTTGGATTGCGGCAACCGAAAGCTCCATGCGTCTTTGCCGGGTGGCAGGCCAGCGGGTGTGGCCAGCAGCTGTGGCGTTTGGCTTTCCATGGCGACGTCAGCCATGGCAATGCCGACCGGTGTGGCGGCAGAGCCAATGATCAAATCAACTTTTTCATCGGTCACAAAACGGCGCGCGTTCTTGACGCCGTTGGTGGGGTCGGTCGCATCGTCGAGCACGATGTATTTCATCTTCTCGCCCGCAATGCTGGTCGGCCACAAGGCGATCTGGTTTTTCATCGGAATGCCCAGACCTGACGCCGGACCCGTCAAAGGCAGGCTCACACCGACGGTGATGTCGGCTTGTGCCGCACCCGTGACCAAGGCAGCGACAGCAGTCGCAACTAGCGTTTTAAAGTTCTTCATGGTTTTTGTCTCCTGATAAGTTTTGTTAGCGTTGCGGGGAAATCTGAAAGCTTGCTCTTTTAGGAGCAGAGCGTCTTGATGAATTCAGGCACGGGAATGGCCTTGATGCGGTCGGCATGCTCAGGATGGCGGGTGCAAAAAGCACGGGTTTCCGTGCCTTCGCACAGCATGTCGTCACCGCGTTTGACCACATGTTTGTGGATGAACACCTTGTCCCGCCATTCCTCCACCGAGGTGTGAATTTGCAGCGTTTCACCATAGGTCGCTGGTCGAGAAAATTGGGTGTGAATTTCCAACAAAGGGGTGCCGATGATGCCGGTGGTTTTGACCAGTTCACGCCACGGCTGCACGCCGCATTGGACGAAGAAATTCAGCGACGAGGCATCCATCCATTTGGAGAAATTCGGAAAGAACACGATGCCGGCCGGATCGCAATCGCCGAACATCACGTTGACTTCATAAATGACGGTTTTGGTCATGCTTTTCAGTGCGGTTGAGGGGGCTTAGCGCGGCGCCATGCGCAATGCGCCGTCAAGACGAATCACTTCGCCATTCAGGTGCCCGTTGGTGACAATGTGGCTGGCCAGTTGCGCAAATTCTTCCGGCTTACCGAGCCGCGCCGGAAAAGGAATGCTGGCGGCCAGCGACGCCTGCACCGGCTCGGGCAGTGTTTTCATCAGCGGCGTAGCAAACAAACCAGGGGCGATGGTGCAGACCCGAATGCCGTATTGCGCCAAGTCACGCGCCATCGGCAAGGTCATGCCGACCACGCCGCTTTTAGAGGCACTGTAGGCCTGCTGGCCCACTTGGCCGTCAAATGCTGCGACCGACGCGGTAAACACCATCACACCGCGCTCGCCGTCTTCCATCGGTGCCAGTTTGGCGCAAGCCGCTGCAAACAAGCGGGCGACGTTGTAAGTACCAATCAAATTGACGTTGATGACACGCACAAAATCGTCCAGCGGTGCCGGCGAGCCGTCTTTGGCAATCACCCGTTTAGCAGCACCAATACCGGCAATGCTCATCAGCATGCGGGCCGGACCCAGGGCTGCTGCAGCTTGGTCGATCGCCGCTTGCAGGCTGTCGGTGTCGGTGATGTCGCAGGGGCAGGCCACGGCGCGGCCTTCGCCATGCGCTGCGTTGATAGCCGCCGCAACCTTGTCGGCCTGCGCGAGGTTTACGTCGAGCACTGCGACGCGAGCACCCAGTCGCGCGAGTTCATGCGCGGTCGCCTCACCCAGACCGGAACCGCCACCGGTGACGAGTGCTGTGTGTCCTTGAATTTTCATGACGCACTTCCAGCGTATTCAGGGTTTTCAAGCAGCAGTGCAATGCCCTGGCCGCCGCCTATGCAGGCCGATGCAATGCCCCAGCGTTGGTTGGCGCGTTGCAGTTCACGTGCCAGCGTGATGGTCAGCCGCACCCCGGTGGTGGCCAGCGGATGACCCAGCGCGATGGCACCCCCATTGACGTTCAGCAGGCTCAAGTCCAGACCCAGTTCCTTGGCGACGGCCAGCGTCTGCGCACCCTGTGCTTCGTTGATTTCAAAGCGACCGATTTGATCCAGCCGCAAACCGGTGCGCTCCAGTAGCAGACGAATCGCCGGTGCCGGGCCAATGCCCATGATCTCTGGCGGCACACCGACAACGGCCACCGCGACCACGCGCGCCATTGGTGTCTTGCCGTGTGCTTTGGCGTAACTGCCCGACGACACCACGGCGGCTGCCGACGCGTCGACCAACGCCGCGCTGTTGCCGCCGGTTTGCACACCACCTTCGTAGACAGCGCGCAGCTTGGCCAGCACCTCGACGGGCGAGATGCGGGCATGCGTGTCGTGAGTAACCTCAGTGATTTTTCCTTGCAGCTTGATACCGCGTGATGTGTAACCTGTCAGCTCGAACTTTTCGGTGGTCACCGG
>CANFZL010000115.1 GCA_947451205.1 Comamonadaceae bacterium | reverse complement strand
GCGCTGACCAGATCGCGCAGCGTGACGCCGGGCTGCATCTTGCCCTTGAATCGCACCAGCACGCTCTCAGGCATGTCCAGCGGCATGACGCCAGTGGCGGCACCAAAAGCAACCAGACCGGAGCCCGCTGGGAAGCTGATACCGATAGGGAAACGCGTGTGGCTGTCGCCACCCGTGCCCACCGTGTCAGGCAGCAGCATGCGGTTCAACCAGCTGTGAATAATGCCGTCACCCGGGCGCAGCGAGATACCGCCACGGGTGGTGATGAACTCTGGCAGTTCGTGGTGCATCTTCACGTCAACCGGCTTTGGATAAGCCGCCGTGTGGCAGAAGGATTGCATGACGAGGTCTGAGCTGAAGCCTAGGCAAGCCAAGTCTTTGAGTTCGTCGCGGGTCATTGGACCGGTGGTGTCTTGCGTCCCGACCGAGGTCATTTTCGGCTCGCAATACGTGCCAGGGCGAACGCCCTTGCCTTCTGGCAAACCGACCGAGCGACCGACCATTTTTTGAGCCAGCGTATAACCACGGCCGCTGTCGACAGGGTCTTGTGGCAGGCGAAACACGGTTGACGCAGGCAGGCCCAGCGCAGCGCGGGCTTTGGCCGTCAGGCCACGGCCAACGATCAAGGGAATGCGGCCGCCGGCGCGCACTTCGTCAAACAGCACGTCGCTTTTGAAGGTGAACTCGCCAATCACTTGGCCGTCTTTAAGGGCCTTGCCCTCGTAAGGACGCAGCTCAATCACATCGCCCATGGCCATCTGGCTGACGTCGACTTCGATCGGCAAAGCGCCCGAGTCTTCCATGGTGTTGTAGAAAATCGGGGCAATCTTGCCACCGAGGCACACACCACCAAAGCGCTTGTTCGGCACAAATGGAATGTCTTCGCCGGTCCACCACAGGACCGAGTTGGTGGCGGATTTGCGGGAAGAACCGGTGCCAACGACGTCACCGACGTAGGCCACCAGATGGCCTTTGGCCTTGAGTTCTTCAATGAACTTGACGGGGCCGCGCTTGCCGTCTTCTTCAGGAACGATGCCAGGACGGGCGTTTTTGTGCATGGCCAAGGCGTGCAGCGGAATGTCAGGGCGGCTCCAGGCGTCAGGGGCAGGCGACAAGTCGTCGGTGTTGATCTCGCCAGCGCATTTAAAAACCGTCAACTGGATCGATTTGGCCACTTCAGGGCGGCTGGTGAACCACTCGGCATCGGCCCAGCTTTGCAGCACGGCCTTGGCGAAAATATTGCCCTTTTCAGCTTTTTCTTGCACGTCATGGAACTGGTCGAACATCAACAGCGTTGACTTCAGGCCGGTCGCGGCTTGCTCTGCGACGGCTGCATCAGCGTCGTCCAGCAAGTCGATCATCGGGCTGATGTTGTAGCCACCGAGCATCGTGCCCAGCAATTGGGTCGCATGCACGCGCGAGATCAAAGCGCATTTTTCAGTGCCATAGGCTACAGCGGCCAGATAACTCGCCTTGACTTTGGCGGCATCGTCCACACCAGCGGGTACGCGGTACGTGATGAGATCCACCAGCGTTTTGTCTTCGCCCTGTGGCGGATTTTTCAGCAGCTCGATGAGCTCACCGGTTTGCTTGGCCGACAAGGGCAATGGGGGAATGCCCAAAGCGGAACGCTCGGCAACATGGGCGCGGTAGGTGGTCAAAAACTCGGACACTATTTTTCTCCTGTCGTACAAAAATAAAGGTGAACTCAATGAGGGAAAACTAAAACTCAATCAAACGGCTTGTGCTTAGTCCAACAACCCAGGCGCCGGCCGGTCACGCATGGCTTGGGCAACGGTCAATTGCGCCGGACTCATGCATTCGTCCGCCATGCGTTGTCCAACTTTCTGGTTCATCAACATCGACTTGTTGGACAACTGCAACCAGACTGCGCCGGCTTTGCGGTCTTCAAGCCGAATTGCGCCTGTGCTGGTCACCACTGGGAACATTCGGTAGCGAAAATTCTTGCCCTGAACATTGAAATAGCCTGGCGACTGCGGATCATGGGTCAGCGTCACTGAGACCCCCAACTCACAACGCAGGACACCTGTATGGACTTGCTGGGCAATGGCCAATTCAATGGGCTCCAGCGCCGCTTCTGCAGCAGAGATGCCAGCCGCCATCTGATTGGCGGTGCTTTTGATTTGGGTTCGGCTGGCGTGCGACGGCACCGTCTGCGCTAAAACAAGCGGGGCAATCAGGCAAACCCAAGTTGCCAAGAAAGAGGGCAAGAGCAGATTTTTCATGTCCAACAGCCTATACCTAGTGGGCCATCACGGGTTTCAGGAAATACCCCTGCGCCTCAAGGGGTAAGACGACACCCGTCTGGTGGCCACGCTCAAGCACCTGCCAGTAATAGCGGTAACTGGCGCGATCGTGCAGCTTTCCGTGGAAACTGATCGGTGCCCATTGCGCCTTGTCGGCGGCAGAAATCAATTCGGCAGCAAACTCAATCTCGGCCTGCTGCGGCGCAAAAGCCGCCAAAATCGGCCGAATCTGACTCGGGTGAATACTCCACATGCGGGTGTAGCCCAACTCGCGACTGGCCCGCAGCGCCGCGCTTTGCATGGCGGCCAGGTCACTGAATTCGGTGACGACGCAATGCGACGGCACTTTGCCATAAGCGTGGCAAGCCGACGCGATTTCAAGCTTGGCACGCAGCACCAGCGGATGACTGAACTGGCCGCTGCTGCCCATGGCATCAGCCGGGATAGCGCCGTTGTGGCTAGAGACAAAATCCATCAGCCCAAAGCTGATGGACTGAACCCGCGGATGCGCCGCCAATTCAAATGCGTTGTGCACCGCCCGTGGCGACTCAACCAACACATGCAGTGGCAACGCCAGCGCGGCACCACCGATCGCCGCCAAGGCTTTCTCAACTTTCAGTAAATCGGCCGCCGACTCGACCTTCGGAATCATCAGATGACTCAGGCGATGCCCGGCTTGACCCACAATGCTGGCGATGTCGGCCTCAAAAGCGGGGTGGTCCAGCGCATGAACACGAACCGCGACACGGGCCTCGGGTGTAGCGGCTAGCAACAAGGACACCACCAGCGCGGCGTGATCAGCCTCACCACCCACGGGCGCACCATCTTCGCAGTCCAGCGTCACGTCAAAAACGCAAGCGCCAAACTCTTCGTGCATGTCGGCCTGCAATTGCAGGCTTTTGCGCATGCGCGGCTCAACACCACTGTAGTGATCGCAGACCGGCAACGTGCCGGCGGCAGCCTGAGCGCCTAAAAGAACGTCGCGCGGATGTTGCATGCTTAGTCGCTCAGCAGACTCACAGCAGGTGGGCAACGCCAGCTTGTTCGTCTTGCAGTTCTTTGAGTGTTTTATTGATGCACTCTTGGCTGAAAGCGTCAATCTCCAGACCTTCGACCAGCGTGTACTCGCCGCCAGCGGTGGTGACTGGGAAGCCGAACATCGTGTCTTTCGGGATGCCGTACTGCCCATCCGATGGGATGCCCATCGTCACCCATTTGCCGTTGCTGCCCAGCGCCCAATCACGCATGTGGTCAATCGCTGCATTGGCAGCAGAAGCGGCCGACGACAAGCCGCGCGCTTCAATGATGGCAGCGCCACGCTTGCCGACGGTTGGCAAGAAGACTTCAGCGTTCCAGACTTGGTCGTTGATCAGATCTTTGACCGCTTTGCCGTTCACCATGGCGAAACGGTAGTCAGCGTACATGGTCGGCGAGTGGTTGCCCCAGACGGTGAGCTTTTCAATGTCAGCCACTTGGGTGCCGGTCTTGGCAGCGATCTGGCTGAGCGCACGGTTGTGGTCCAGGCGCAGCATGGCGGTGAAGTTTTTGCGTGGCAGGTCTGGCGCGCTCTTCATGGCGATGTAAGCGTTGGTATTGGCTGGGTTGCCGACCACCAGCACGCGGACATTGCGGCTGGCCACAGCGTTCAGCGCTTTGCCTTGGGCGGTGAAGATTTGGCCGTTGATGGCCAGCAGTTCAGCGCGCTCCATGCCGGCTTTGCGCGGCATGGAGCCGACCAGCAAGGCGTAATCAGTGTCTTTGAAGGCGGTCATCGGGTCGCTGTGGGCCTCCATGCCGACGAGCAACGGGAATGCGCAGTCTTCCAATTCCATCATGACGCCCTTGAGCGCCTTTTGTGGGCCTTCGAAAGGCACTTCAAGCAATTGCAAAATGATCGGCTGGTCTTTGCCCAGCATCTCGCCAGAGGCAATGCGGAACAACAAGGCGTAACCAATTTGGCCGGCAGCACCTGTAACGGCAACACGGACGGGTTTTTTGCTCATGACGAAACTCCAGGAAAGTTGTGAATCAAATTTTGGAAGGCTGCCGATTTGGCAGGGCCACGGTCTGGCACAACCTTGGAGTTTACGCGGGAAAACCCCTGCTCGTCAATTTGTCTTATGTCTTATATAAGATATCATTTGCTGCTCTTACAAGACTGCCATGCCGATCACTTCAAACGCCCCCACCGAAACACTGCCGCCGACATCCGAGTTCAGCGCAGGTCCTGGGGGAACACCTGCTTTCAGCCCCCTGTACCAACAGATCAAGGTGCTGATCTTGCAGAGTCTGCAAGGTGGTGAGTGGAAGCCAGGCGAAGCCATTCCCAGCGAAATGGACTTAGCAGCACGCTTTCGCGTCAGCCAAGGCACTGTGCGCAAAGCCATCGACGAACTGGCCGCTGACAACCTGCTGGTGCGCAGGCAAGGCAAAGGCACTTTTGTCGCCACCCACGCCGCACAGCATGTTCAATACCGCTTCTTGCGACTGCTGCCCGACAGCGGCGACACCACCACCGAAGGCCCAGCAGAGCGCCGCATCATCGAGTGCAAGCGGCAACGCGCCCCGGCTGATATTGCCAGGGCGCTCGGGTTGCGCAGCGGCGACGCTGTGCTGCAGGTGCGGCGGGTACTGGCATTTCAGGGGGTGCCGACCATTCTTGAAGACCTCTGGCTGCCGGCCGCCCCTTTCAAAGGGTTGACAGCCGAACGGCTCGACGCCTATCACGGCCCGATGTACGCGCTGTTTGAAACAGAGTTCGGCGTGCGCATGGTGCGCGCCGAAGAAAAAATCCGGGCGCTGGCGGCCACCACACCCGCTACCGAGATACTGAGCGTCCCAGTGGGTGCACCACTGCTGAGTGTCGAGCGCATCGCCTACACCTACAACGACTTACCGATAGAACTGCGCCGCGGCCTGTACCGGACTGACACGCACCACTATCAAAATTCTTTGAGCTGAAGACCGATCCTAATGACGCCGCCCTGCCGCCATCTGCTGTTGATTTTGGGTGATCAGCTGGACGCGGATTCAGCCGTTTTTGAGGGCATGGACCCGGCACTGGATGTGGTGCTGATGGTGGAAGCCTTTGAGGAGTCGACGCATGTTTGGTCGCACAAAGCGCGCACAACCCTGTTTTTGTCGGCCATGCGGCATTTTTCTGAAGCGCTTCGGCAGCGGAAATTTCAGGTGCATTACCGAGCCCTAGACGTCGAGGGCGATCAGACTCTGGCTGACGGCTTGCGGGCTGCGCTGCTTGTTTTTCAGCCCGAGCGCGTGATCGGCGTGGAGCCAGGTGACTTACGTGTTCGTGCGCTGATAGATGCCGCCTGCCAAACACCCGAGGCCCAGAAAACACCTCTCGAATGGCGCGAAGACAGACATTTTTTGTGCAGCTTGCCGCAATTTCGCCAATGGGCAGGTTCCTCGAGCAGCCTGCGCATGGAATTTTTTTACCGCAAGATGCGCCAACAGTACAAAGTGCTAATGGACGGCGATCAGCCGGTCGGCGGCCAATGGAACTTCGATGCCGACAACCGCAAAGGCTTTGGCAAAGCGGGGCCGAAAGATGTGCCGCAGCCGCTGGTGTTTGCTCAAGACCTCATCACGCGGGATGTGCTGCACCTAGTGAAGCAGCGCTTTGCCGACCACCCCGGCACGCTGTCTAACTTCAACTGGCCCGTGACGCGCGAGCAGGCTCTGCTGGCATTGCAAGACTTCATCGCCAACCGCCTGCCTTCTTTTGGTGCACACCAAGACGCTATGTGGACTGGACTCGATTTCGGCTGGCACGCTCTGCTGTCAAGCTCCCTCAACCTGAAACTGCTGCACCCGCTGGAAGTGATCCTCGCCGCCGAACGGGCGTACCACGAGCGAGACTTGCCGCTGGCCAGCGTCGAAGGTTTTATTCGCCAAGTGCTGGGCTGGCGCGAATTTATTCGCGGCGTCTATTTTCTGGACATGCCCGGCCTCAAAGAAGCCAACCATTTCGAACACCAAAATCCCCTGCCGGCTTGGTACTGGACTGGCGAGACCCAAATGAACTGCATGCGCCAGTCCATCAACCAGACGCTCGCCAATGGCTACTCGCACCACATCCAGCGCCTGATGGTCACGGGCATGTTCGGCGTCACGGCGCAGATCACACCGCAAGCCTTGTGCGATTGGTATTTGGCGGTTTACGTCGACGCGGTCGAATGGGTAGAGCTGCCCAATACCGCTGGTATGGCCTTGTTCGCCAACGGCGGGCGTTTCACATCAAAGCCATACATTGCCAGCGGTGCTTACGTCAAGCGGATGAGCGATTACTGCAGCGGCTGCAGCTACCAGCCAGAGGCCCGCACCGGCGCCAACGCCTGCCCCATGACCACGCTGTACTGGAATTTTCTGGACCAGCATGAGGCCCGATTTTCCAGCAACCCGCGTACGGCCTTGATGGTCAAAAACCTGCAGCGCATTGCGCCAGAAGAACGCCAAGCGATCCGTGAGCGAGCCAAAGACATGCTGAAAAACCTGAACGTTTTGTAAGCCCAGCGCAAGCTCAAGCCCCAAACGCCATACACAGACACTCAGCACACCAAAAATCAGCCTTTTTGAATCCAATTTCCCGGAATAAATCCCGACCAAACCTGTCCTAGGTCAAGATTCATGCTGCATTGCAATAGAATTTCCGACTGAGCAGCTTTTGTAACAAGACAGTCACTCAAAAAAACTATAGAAAGCCAAGCATGTCCGAAACAGCGACAACCTCAGCGAAGAAGCGGCCCGAATTCCGCAATATCAACGCTTTCACCGATCTCCCGACGTACCGCCTGCCCGCCGCCGGCTGGGTGTCCATCTTGCACCGCGCTAGCGGAGCCATGATGTTTGCCCTGATGCCTTTCATCATCTGGATGTTCGACACCTCGATCTCATCGGAAATCTCATTCGCGCGTTTCACCAGCGCCTTCAACGTCGGCATGCTCGGCCTGCCGGGTTTCATCTGGAAGCTGGTGGCGCTGGCCCTTATTTGGGCTTTTCTGCACCATTTCATGGCGGGTCTGCGACATCTCTGGATGGACTACAGCCACAAGGCCGTCGAGCTGCAGTTTGGCAAAAACTCGGCAAAAACAGTTCTGGCCATCAGCCTGACGCTGACCGTGGTGTTGGGCGCCAAGCTTTTCGGTGTTTATTAATTCAGTCACAGGAACGACCCAGCATGTCTGTTAATTACGGCTCAAAACGCATCGTTGTCGGTGCCCATTACGGTGTTCGCGACTGGCTCAGTCAACGCGTGACCGCCGCGCTCATGGCGCTTTTCACCGTCGTGGTGTTGGCTCAAGTGCTGCTCAGCAAAGGTCCCATCAGCTACGACAAGTGGGCTGGCATTTTTGCTTCGCAACCCATGAAAATGTTGACCTTCGTGGTCATCTTGTGCCTGCTGTGGCACGTCTGGATCGGCATGCGCGACATCTTCATGGACTACATCAAGCCCGTGGCGCTGCGCTTGTCGCTTCACGTTTTTACCATCGTTTGGCTCGTGGCATGTTCCGGTTGGGCCATTCAAGTCTTGTGGAGACTCTAAGAAATCATGACACTCACTTCGAAACTCCCAAAGCGTAAATTTGACGTCGTTATCGTCGGTGCAGGTGGCTCTGGTATGCGCGCTTCACTGCAGCTGGCCAAAGCCGGCCTGAACGTCGCCGTTCTCTCCAAAGTATTCCCGACGCGCTCGCACACCGTGGCAGCGCAAGGTGGCATTGGCGCCTCGCTCGGCAACATGTCCGAAGACAACTGGCACTACCATTTCTACGACACCGTCAAAGGCTCCGACTGGCTCGGCGACCAAGACGCGATCGAATACATGTGCCGTGAAGCGCCGAAGGTCGTCTATGACTTGGAGCACATGGGCATGCCGTTTGACCGCAACCCGGACGGCACGATTTACCAGCGTCCGTTTGGTGGCCACACCGCCAACTACGGCGAAAAAGCTGTGCAGCGCGCTTGCGCCGCCGCCGACCGCACTGGCCACGCCATGCTGCACACGTTGTACCAACAAAACGTCAAAGAAAAAACCAGCTTCTTCGTTGAATGGCTGGCCATGGATCTGATCCGTGACGAAGCTGGCGATGTCGTTGGCGTCACCGCCATCGAGATGGAAACCGGTGACGTGCATATTTTTGAAGCCAAAACCACGCTGCTCGCCACCGGCGGTGCAGGCCGTATTTTTGC
>CANFZL010000114.1 GCA_947451205.1 Comamonadaceae bacterium | reverse complement strand
GTCTTACCGCATGAAGTGCTGCACATCGGCGACGATGCTGCGTTGGACGTGCTGGGCGCGCTGGCTTGCGGCATGCAAACGGTGTGGGTGAATCGTGAAGACCACTTTTGGACGCATGAGGCCGAGCCGCATGAAACGGTGACCACGCTGACCGAGTTGACAGCACTTTTTTAACTTTTAAACGCGAGACACCATGACCTTGAAGATTTACGGCATTGCCGCCTCACGCGCCTCACGCCCGCTCTGGGTGGCCCATGAGTTGGGTTTGGACTACGAACACGTGCCGGTGCCGTACCAAGGTGGTGGTACGCGCACGCCGGAATTTTTGGCGATCAACCCGAACGGCCATATTCCGGCGATTGACGATAACGGCGTGCTGGTGTGGGAGTCCATGGCCTGCACGCTGTACTTGGCGGAGCGCTTCAAAGCCGCAGATGGCAGCAGCTTGGCGGCTCAAAACCCAGCTGAGTTGGCCGAGATTTTGCGGTGGACTTTTTGGTCGGTGACGGAATGCGAAAAAGATGCGCTGACGGTGTTGATGCACACCGTCGCCATGCCGGTTGATCGGCGCAAGCCGCTGCTCGCTGAAGAAGCGACACGCCGATTGGTGGCGCCACTGGCTGTGTTGGAGCAGCACTTGCGCGGCAAGGGTTCTGAGCCGCTCGCTTACTTGGCGGGTGAGCGTTTCACGGTGGCAGATATTGCCGTGGCGTCGATCTTGGCTTGGGTTCGTTCAGCACGCGAGATGTTGGCGGCTTATCCGTGCACCGCCCTGTGGCTTGAGCGTTGCTTGAAGCGGCCGGCACAGCAGCAGGTGCGCGCTTTGGCCCGTACCGTGACAACGGGCTGAAGTAGTTCAGCCTAGAGTCGAATTCAGCCTAGTAGTTTGGCTGCGTGCAGTCCCGAGCGCACAGCGCCTTCCAGCGTTGCCGGGTATGGCCCCGAGATGTAGTCGCCGCAAGCCAGCAAGCCCGGGGCAATCTGCACACCCGGGCGTTGCAAGTTGGGCGTGCAGGCAAAGGTGGCGCGTTTTTCGATGATGGTTTGCAGCAGTTCAAGCGACAAGCCCAACTGGCGCTGACCTTGCGCCAGCACCTGCGCACTGATCAGCAATTTGTCGCCTTGGCTGGCACTGACCACGAAGGCCAGCAGCCCGCTGGGGCCGCCAAGCTGGCCTCGGTCAAAGACAAACTGGGCAGGTTCACTCGGGCTGCTTGGCAATGCCAGCATGGGCTGAGACAAGCTGGCTTTTTGGGTGCTGTGGGCGGCTGAAATCACTTGCGCGTAGACCGTCGTCAGCGCTTCGTAATGCAGGCTGTTGGCGAGGGCGACCCAATCGGCGGCTGCGGCTTTATAGGCCTCCGATGGAGTTACCGTTTCGACCAATCTTGAAGCTTCTGTCGCTGGGCAGGCGAGTATCACGGCATCGAATATTTCGGCGCTGCCTTGCACGTCGCTGCCTCGGACGTTGAGGCGCCAGCCTTCAGGGCCGGGCTTCAGTGCGTCGACGCGCAAGCCAAGCCGTGGCGCAGGGCCGCGTTTGGTGAGCCACTTCAGAGCCGCGTCAGGCAGCAAGGCGCTGAGGTCTGTGCGCGGCAGCAGCAGGTCCGAGGCGCCAGCATGGCTGAATAAAGCGTCTTGCATGATGCGCAAAAAAACCTGCGCACTGGCGCGTTGGGCCGGGGTGTTCAGGGCCGATACGCAGAGCGGCTCAATCAGCCCCGCCATGGCACGCGGCGACAGGCGTTGGCACAGCGTTGCCACCGACATATCGGCTGGGCATTCAAAGCCGCCAGCTTGCCAGCGCCTAGCGAGTCGGAGCAGCGACCATTTGTCTCGCCAGCCCCAGCCGTGCGCACCCAAAATGCCGATGACCGCTTGCATGGCCGCAGGCACGCGCCATGCCGGGAAACGCAGCCCGTCGCCATTCGGGAATTGCAAGCGCAAAGGCATGCGCAGCAAGGCGGTCGCGGAGTCAACGCCCAGCGTGTTTATCAGGCGCAAGGTTTCGGCATAAGCACCGATCAGGATGTGCTGGCCGTTGTCGATCTGCAGGGGCTCACCGGCTCCGGAAGTTTCAACCCGTCGGGCACGGCCGCCAGCAATGCGTGCACTCTCAAACAGCGTGACTTGGTGTCCGCGTTGGGTGGCCTCGACTGCTGCGGCACAACCCGCCCAGCCGGCTCCGACAACGGCGACTTTCATGTCTTTAACCTCAAGACATGGTGCCAAAGGCCTGAGTTTTCCAAGCCAGCCAGAACTTGCGCAGCGGCGTCAGGCTGACGCGTTGGTGCAGAACTTGGTAGCCGTCGGCTTGGATTTCGCGCAGCAGGGTCCGGTAAATGCTGGCCATCATGAGGCCGGGTTTTTGGGCACGTCGGTCTGCGGCTGGCAGCAGGGCCAGGGCCTCGTCGTAGAGGGCCAGGGCGCGTTCGGTCTGGAACGCCATCAACGCGGTGAAGCGCTCGGAATATTGGCGATTGAGGATTTCATGGGCTTTGACATCGAACTGCTGCAGCTCGCTCATGGGCAGGTAAATGCGGCCGCGCAGGGCGTCTTCGCCGACATCGCGAATGATGTTGGTGAGCTGAAACGCCAGCCCGAGCTTGTGCGCGTAGGCCGTGGTGCTGGCTTGGGTCTGGCCAAAGATACGGGCCGCGACCTCGCCGACTTCACCGGCCACCAAGTGGCAATAGTGCTTTAAAGCGGTGTAGTCGAGGAAGCGGTTTTGAGACAAGTCCATCTGGCAGCCTTCGATGACGGCGAGCAAGTGCCGCGCTTCGATGCCGTACTTGGCCGTGCAGGGCATCAGGGCTTTCAGGACTGGATGCGACGGGTTGCCGGCAAAGGCTTTAGCCACCTCGGATTGCCACCAGGCGAGCTTGGTGCCAGCCACACCGGGGTCGGTGACTTCGTCGACCACGTCATCGACTTCGCGACAAAACGCATAAAAGGCGGTGATGGCGGCGCGCCGCTCTTTGGGTAAAAAGAGGAAGGCGTAATAAAAGCTGCTACCGGAGGCGGCGGCTTTTTGTTGGACGTACTGCTCTGGATTCATGCTGGGATTGTCGCCGCAAGCGGGGCCGCTTTGCCGCTTGGCTCTGGCTACATCCAGAGCGTGCGCCAACCCATCACCAGCGCATCGCGTTTGCCAATGACGGGCCGCTGTTGCAGCGTGGCGAAGTCCAGTTGTTCAATGCGCTCGGCAATCCGCAAGCCGCCTTGCACGACCAGCCGCAGTTCCCAGCCGGCGCGGCCCGGGACTTGTTTGACCAGCGGTGCACCTTGCTGCATGAGCTGGCGCGCCCAGCCAACGCTGTCGGCGACCAGTGCGCGGGTGTTGCTTGTAATTTGCTGGCTCAGCAATTCGGCTTCGTTCACACCATGTTGGGCTTGCATGTCGGCGGGCAAGTAAATGCGGCCACGCGGAATATCCTCGCTCAAGTCTTGCCAAAAGTTGACCAATTGCAGCGCCGTGCAAATGCAGTCGCTTTGCGTTAAGGCTTCGGCGTCGTGCACGCCGTAAAGATGCAGCAACAAACGCCCAATCGGGTTGGCCGAGCGGCGGCAATAGTCCAGCAACTCGGCTTGGTCGGCGTAGCGTGTTTTAACAATGTCTTGCTCGAAGGCAGAGAGCAGATCTGTGAGCAGAGGCAGCGGTAATTGCCACTCTTTGAGCATCGGGCCGAGGGCGGCAAAGACGGCTGGCCAACGCGCAGAGGCTGCGCTACCCTGACTGACTGCATTCAGGTCTGCCCGGTAGGCGGCCAAGTCGGCCAGTCTTTCGGTTGGGCTGGCGTCGCCTTCGTCGGCGATGTCGTCTGCGGTGCGCGCGAAGTGGTAAATGGCGGCAATAGGCGGTCTAAACCGCGCTGGACACAGCCATGAAGCCACAGGGAAATTTTCGTAATGCTCAACACCATTCATGGCGCGATTCTCGCTTGATAATGTCAGCGGCTTCTTTTAGATTGCTAAACGCTCAGTCAGTAGTAAGTATTCCCGCTATTTTGCACAGTCCGCACGCGAGCCTTTCCCAGCATGAAAAAAATGTTCTTTGTCGCCTTTATGACGGCTATTTCAGCTGTTCTCAGTGGCTGCTCCAAACCAACCCCCAATGAAGAGCCGGTGCGCGCCGTCAAAGTATTGACGGTGGGCTTGGACACTTTCCAAGCTGAAACTGAGTTTTCCGGGGAGGTGAGGGCGCGTGTAGAAGCTCGATTGGCTTTCAGGGTGGGTGGCAAGATCATCACGAGGCAGGTCGAATTAGGCCAGCGGGTCAAACTTGGGCAAGTACTGGCGCAGCTAGACCCGCAAGACTACAAGTTGGCGGTTGATGCCGCTCGGTCTCAAACCACCGCTGCCGTGACGAATCGTGATTTAGCCGCCGCTGAGTTCAAGCGCTACAAAGAGTTGCGTGAACAAAACTTCATCAGCGCGGTTGAGTTGGAGCGGCGTGAGGCAACGTTCAAAACAGCTCAGGCGCAGCTGGATCAGGCGCTGTCGCAGTCGATGGCTCAAAGCAATCAGGCTAGTTATGCCGTGTTGGTGGCCAATGTGGCTGGGGTCGTAACCGGCGTAGATGCGGAGGTGGGACAAGTGGTTACCGCCGGAACTCCGGTTTTTCGGGTTGCTGCGGACGGTGTTCGGGATGCGGTTTTTTCCGTGCCGGAAGATCGCTTGGCGATTGTGCAACTGGGTCTCAAAATGCGCGTGAAAGTTTGGCCCCAAAACACTGAATTGAGCGGTTTAGTGCGTGAGGTGTCGGCCAGCGCTGACCCAGTCACGCGGACTTTTCAGGTCAAGGTGGCGTTGGATGCCAAGCAGCCAGCGCCCGCTTTGGGCAGCACGGTGAATGTCTCTGCCAGTCCTCCCGCGGGTGCAGGTTTGCGATTCCAGTCGGTCATCAAGTTACCAACGTCGGCCTTGCGCCAAGATGGCCAGGGCACGGCAGTTTGGGTGTTGGATGTAGCCAGCATGACGCTGCGATCGCAAGTGGTTCAAATCGCCACGGCCGACGGCAATGAGGCTGTGGTGTCCGCCGGCTTGTCGCCTGGCATGCAAGTGGTTAGCGCCGGTGTGCACGTGTTGTCGGCCGGTCAAAAAGTCACCTTGTATCAGCCTGCACACGCCGCCAAGTGAACCGAGCATGACATCATTTAATTTATCTCGCTGGGCGATAGAGCATCCAGCCCTGACGCGCTATCTGCTGGTGGTCTTGATGGTCTTCGGACTGGCCTCTTATTTTCAGCTGGGGCAAGACGAAGACCCGCCTTTCACTTTTCGGGCGATGGTGGTGCGCAGCTACTGGCCGGGTGCGACCGCGCAGCAAATGGCCGAGCAGGTCACGGACAAAATAGAGCGCACGCTCCAAGAGGTGCCCTATGCCGACAAGATTCGCAGCTATTCGAAGCCGGGTGAATCACAGATTATTTTCCAGATCAAGGATTCATCCAAAGCCAGCGAGGTGGCTGGTGTTTGGTATGCCGTGCGGAAAAAAATTGGCGATATGCGCGGCACCTTGCCCGCGGGTGTGCAGGGGCCGTTTTTCAACGACGATTTTGGCGATGTGTATGGCGTCATTTATGCGCTGGAGTCCGATGGTTTCAGCAACGCAGAAGTCAAAACCGTTGCCGATGATGTGCGTCAGCAATTGCTGCGCGTGCCAAATGTTGCGAAGGTCGAACTTTTCGGTGTGCAGGACGAAAAAATATACGTCGAGCTGTCGCGCAAGCAAACCCAGTTAGGCCTTGATCTGAACCAAGTGCTGGCGCAGATGAACCAACAAAATGCGGTGGAGTCTGCCGGTACGGTGCAGACACCGCTGGATGCGTTGCCGGTGCGTGTAGGTGGACAGTTTGAAGCGGTTGAGCAACTCAAGGCGATGCCGATTCGGGGCAGTTCTGGCAATCAGCTGAGGCTCGGTGACATCGCTGACATCCGGCGGGGTTATATCGACCCGCCAGCCATCAAGGTGCGTCATCAAGGGAAAGAAGTCATTGCCCTTGGTGTGTCAATGACCAAGGGCGGAGACATCATCGCGCTGGGGAAATCGTTGAAGCAACTGCGCAGCAGCCTTGATGCCACCCTGCCAGCGGGCGTCAAGTTGGTTCAAATTCAAGACCAACCCAAGGCGGTGATCGGCTCCGTCAATGAGTTTGTGGGCGTGCTGATTGAGGCGGTGTTGATCGTGTTGGCAGTCAGCTTTATCAGCCTAGGCCTGCACAAGCGCGCAGAGGCCGCCACGCTGCCGCTGTGGAGGCGTTACTACATCGACGTACGACCCGGTCTGGTGGTCGGCATCACGATTCCACTGGTGTTGGCTGTGACGTTTTTGGCCATGAACTATTGGGACATTGGCCTGCACAAAATATCGTTGGGCTCACTCATCATCGCCCTCGGCTTATTGGTTGACGACGCCATCATTGCGGTTGAAATGATGGTCCGGAAAATGGAAGAGGGTTACGACAAGGTGCGTGCCGCCACCTTCGCTTACGAGGTCACGGCCATGCCCATGCTGACGGGCACCTTGATCACTGCCGTCGGTTTCTTGCCGATCGGACTGGCCAAGTCGGTTACCGGCGAGTACACCTTTGCTATTTTTGCAGTGACCGTGATCGCGCTGGTGTTGAGTTGGATTGTGTCGGTTTACTTTGTTCCTTATTTAGGTGTCTTGCTGCTCAAATCTCGGTCGGTGGTGCCGGGCCAAGTGTCACAACATGAGCACTTTGACACACCGTTTTACAACACCTTTCGCCGGGCTGTGAACTGGTGTGTTCAGCACCGCTGGCTGACCATTGGCGCAACGGTGCTGACCTTTGCCTTGGGCATCGTCGGTATGGGGCAGGTGCAACAACAGTTTTTCCCAGACTCCAGTCGACCCGAAATCCTAGTTGATATTTGGTTCCCTGAGGGCACCTCGTTTGCGGCCAATCAATTAACGACCAAACGTGTCGAGCAGCGTTTGATGCAAGAGGCTGGCGTGAGCATGGTGAGCGCGTGGATTGGCTCGGGCGTGCCGCGTTTCTACCTGCCGCTGGACCAAGTCTTTCCGCAGACCAATGTGACGCAGTTCATCGTGGTGCCAGAAGACCTGAAGCTGCGCGAGTCCTTAAGCATCAAGTTGCCGGCTTTGCTGGCGACCGAATTTCCAGAGGTACGGGGCCGAGTCAAGTTGTTGCCGAACGGTCCACCCGTGCCTTATCCGGTGCAGTTTCGGGTGATCGGCGTGGACCCGTTGCTGCTGCGTGCGCGTGCAGATGAAGTCAAAGCAGTGATGCGGGAGAACAGCCACACACGCGGCGTTAACGACAACTGGAATGAGTCGGTCAAAGTGCTTAGGCTGGACGTGGACCAAGCCAAGGCGCGCGCGCTCGGGGTCAGCAGCCAGTCTATTGCGCAAGCCTCACGCCTGATGTTGAGCGGCACGGCCGTTGGTCAGTACAGGGACGGCGACAAGCTCATTGACATTGTGTTGCGCCAGCCGCTTGAAGAGCGCAACGCCATCAGCGACTTGGGCAACGCTTATCTGCCGACGGCCGCTGGTGCGTCTATTCCGTTGACGCAAATTGCCAAACCTGTACTGGCTTGGGAGCCGGGTGTGATGTGGCGCGAAAACCGCGACTACGCCATCACCGTGCAGGGCGATGTGGTGGAAGGTCTCCAGGGCGCAACCGTGACGCAAGAGCTGCTGCCAGCGCTGAAGGTCTTGGAGCGCCAGTGGCAGAGCCAAGGTTTTGGCGGCTACAGAATCGAAATCGCAGGTGCCGTTGAGGAAAGCAGCAAGGGCTCGGCCTCGATCGCCGCTGGTATCCCGATCATGCTGTTTTTAACCTTTACCTTGCTGATGCTGCAGCTGCAAAGTTTCAGTCGCTCCTTGCTGGTTTTCATCACCGGACCGATGGGTATCGCTGGCGTGGCGGGCGCCTTGCTGCTGTTGGGCCGGCCATTTGGTTTTGTGGCTCTCTTGGGCGTCATTGCCCTGATGGGCATGATTCAACGCAACTCGGTTATTTTGATTGACCAGATCGAGCAAGACCGCGCCCGTGGAGTCCCTGCGTGGGATGCGATTGTGGAGTCAGCGGTACGGCGACTGCGTCCGATCGTGCTCACCGCCGCCGCCGCCGTGCTGGCCATGATCCCGTTGTCTCGCAGTGTCTTCTGGGGCCCGATGGCGGTTGCCATCATGGGCGGCTTGATCGTCGCCACCGTGCTGACCCTGCTTGCTTTGCCTGCGATGTATGCAGCTTGTTTTCGCGTCAAACGCGAAACTGCGACATCTGTTTGATGGGACGACCCGAAGCCCCTCCGGTTACAGGCTAAAATAGAAAGTTAGCCGATTTCAAACGGGAATTTGCCAGCTCTAGGGTTGTTGATTCCCGTTTTTAGTTCAGGCGCGGGGATGGCGAAATTGGTAGACGCACCAGGTTTAGGTCCTGACGTCCGCAAGGATGTGCCGGTTCGAGTCCGGCTCTCCGCACCACACTTTTACGG
>CANFZL010000113.1 GCA_947451205.1 Comamonadaceae bacterium | reverse complement strand
TGCTTCCAGGGTCACCCTGAAGCATCGCCGGGTCCCCACGACATCGCCTATCTTTTTGACCGCTTCACGGCGTTGATGGAAGCTGGGCCACAAGCGCCAGCCGGAGTTCAATAAATGCCAAAGCGCACAGACATTAAATCGGTCCTCATCATCGGGGCCGGCCCCATCATCATCGGTCAGGCTTGCGAGTTTGACTACTCCGGCGTGCAAGCCTGCAAGGCGCTGCGCGAAGAGGGTTACAAGGTCATTTTGATCAACAGCAACCCGGCCACGATCATGACCGACCCGGCCACGGCTGACGTCACCTACATCGAGCCGATCACTTGGCAGACGGTGGAGAAAATCATCGCCAAAGAGCGGCCAGATGCGATCTTGCCGACCATGGGCGGACAGACCGCGCTGAATTGCGCGCTCGACCTGTGGCGCAACGGTGTGCTGGAAAAATACAGCGTCGAGCTGATCGGTGCCACACCTGAAGCCATTGACAAAGCCGAAGACCGGCTGAAGTTCAAAGACGCGATGACCAAGATCGGTCTTGGCTCGGCCCGTTCCGGCATTGCGCACACCATGGACGAAGCTTGGACGGTGCAAAAAACGCTGGGTTTCCCCACCGTCATTCGCCCCAGTTTCACGCTGGGCGGCACCGGCGGCGGCATTGCCTACAACCCGGAAGAGTTCGAGGAAATCTGCAAGCGCGGACTCGAAGCCTCGCCGACCAACGAACTCTTGATCGAAGAGTCGCTGCTGGGTTGGAAAGAATACGAGATGGAAGTGGTCCGCGACAAAGCCGACAACTGCATCATCGTTTGCTCGATTGAAAACTTGGACCCGATGGGCGTGCACACCGGTGACTCGATCACCGTGGCGCCAGCCCAGACGCTGTCGGACAAGGAATACCAAATTTTGCGCAACGCCTCTTTGGCTGTGCTGCGCGAAATCGGCGTCGACACCGGCGGCTCTAACGTGCAGTTCTCGATCAACCCGGACGACGGCCGCATGGTCGTGATCGAGATGAATCCGCGTGTTTCGCGTTCTTCTGCATTGGCGTCTAAAGCCACAGGTTTCCCGATCGCCAAAGTCGCGGCCAAGCTGGCCATTGGCTACACACTGGATGAGTTGCGCAACGACATCACGGGTGGCGCAACGCCGGCCAGTTTCGAGCCGAGTATCGATTACGTGGTGACCAAGATTCCGCGTTTTGCGTTTGAGAAATTCCCCACGGCTGATTCGCGCCTCACGACGCAGATGAAGTCGGTGGGCGAAGTCATGGCCATGGGCCGGACTTTCCAGGAGTCGTTCCAGAAAGCTCTGCGCGGGCTGGAAGTCGGCGTTGACGGCATGAACGAGAAAACGCAAGACCGCGAAGTGCTCGAGAAAGAACTCGGCGCGCCGGGTCCCGACCGCATTTGGTATGTGGGCGATGCGTTCGCCATGGGCCTGAGCGTTGAAGAAGTCTTCGCTCTGACCAAGATCGACCGCTGGTTTCTGGTGCAGATCGAACAGATTGTCAAGATCGAGCTTGAACTGGAAACCACGACGCTCGACAAGATCGATGCCGTCACGCTGCGTGCGCTGAAGCAAAAAGGTTTTTCAGACCGCCGCTTGGCCAGGCAGCTTAAGACCACCGACACCGCCATTCGCGAGAAGCGCAATGCGCTTGGCGTGCGCCCGGTCTACAAGCGCGTCGACACCTGCGCGGCAGAGTTCGAAACCAACACCGCTTACCTGTACTCAACCTACGAGTCTGCACACCCTCTGAATTCAAGCAGCGAGTGCGAAGCCGCACCGACTGATAAAAAGAAAATCATGGTCTTGGGCGGTGGTCCGAATCGCATCGGCCAAGGCATCGAGTTTGACTATTGCTGCGTGCACGCCGCGATGGCCATGCGCGAAGACGGTTACGAGACCATTATGGTCAACTGCAATCCCGAGACGGTTTCGACCGATTACGACACGTCTGACCGTCTTTACTTTGAGCCGTTGACGCTGGAAGACGTGCTGGAAATCGTCGACAAAGAAAAACCGTTTGGCGTCATCGTTCAGTACGGTGGTCAGACACCTTTGAAGTTGGCGCTGGACCTCGAAGCCAACGGCGTGCCGATCATCGGCACTTCGCCCGACATGATCGATGCGGCTGAAGACCGTGAGCGCTTTCAAAAGCTGCTGCATGAGCTCAAGCTGCGTCAGCCGCCCAACGCCACCGCGCGCACCGAGCCTGAGGCACTTGAAAAAGCCGCAGCCCTCGGTTATCCGCTGGTGGTTCGTCCCAGCTATGTGCTGGGTGGCCGCGCCATGGAAATCGTGCATGAGCAGCGCGACTTAGAGCGCTACATGCGCGAAGCGGTCAAGGTCAGCCACGACTCACCTGTGTTGCTGGATCGCTTCTTGAACGACGCGATTGAATGCGACGTCGATTGCATTCGTGACTCGGTGGGCGCCACCTTCATCGGCGGCGTGATGGAACACATTGAGCAGGCCGGTGTTCACAGCGGTGACTCGGCTTGTTCGCTGCCGCCGTATTCTTTGAGCGCAGAAACCGTCACAGAAATCAAGCGTCAGACAGCCGCCATGGCAAAGGCATTGAACGTGGTTGGCTTGATGAATGTGCAGTTTGCGATTCAGCACATTGACGGCTTGGACGTGATTTACGTGCTCGAAGTCAATCCACGTGCTTCCCGCACTGTGCCGTTTGTCAGCAAGGCCACCGGCATCCAGTTGGCCAAGGTGGCGGCGCGCTGCATGGCCGGCCAGTCGCTGGCGTCGCAAGGCATCACCCAAGAAGTCACACCGCCTTACTTCAGCGTGAAAGAGGCGGTGTTCCCGTTCGTCAAGTTCCCAGGTGTTGACACTATCCTCGGCCCTGAGATGAAGTCAACCGGCGAAGTCATGGGCGTTGGTAAGACCTTCGGCGAGGCTTTTGTGAAGTCGCAGCTCGGTGCTGGCACCAAGCTGCCGACCTCTGGCCGCGTCTTTTTGACGGTCAAGAACAACGACAAGCCACGCGCAGTTGAAGTTGCCCGTGCGTTGGTCGCTTTGAAGTTTGATTTGGTGGCCACTAAAGGCACGGCCGCGGCGATTAACGCTGCCGGCATTGCCTGCGGTGTGGTCAACAAGGTCACCGAAGGTCGACCGCACGTGGTCGACATGATCAAGAACAACGAGATTGTGCTGGTCATCAACACCGTTGAAGAGCGTCGTAATGCGATTGCCGACTCGCGGCAGATTCGCACCTCGGCCTTGCTAGCCCGTGTGACGACCTTCACCACCATTGCTGGTGCTGAAGCTGCGGTGCAAGGCATGGTGCACATGGACAACCTGAGCGTGGTGTCTTTGCAAGAGTTGCACGCCCAGTTGGTCTGACGTAGGTGTTTCTGCGTATTTGCATTAAACTGACTTTTTGAAGAACACGCCGCTGCCAGGTGACTGGTGGCGGCTTCGCATTTGTTGGAGCCAAAATCATGACGACTATTCCTATCACCACGCGCGGCGCAGAAAAACTCAAAGTCGAGCTGCACCAGTTGAAAACCGTTGACCGTCCTTGGGTCATCGGTGCGATTGCCGAAGCACGCGCGCAGGGCGACCTCAGCGAAAACGCTGAATACGACGCGGCCAAAGACCGTCAGGGCTTCATTGAAGGCCGCATTCAAGAAATCGAAGGGAAGCTGTCGGCTGCGCAAATCATTGACCCGGTGTCGGTAGATGCCGGGGGGAAAGTTGTGTTTGGCTCGACTGTCGCGCTGGAAGACGAAGATACCGGCGACAAAGTGACCTACCAAATCGTCGGTGAAGACGAGGCGGATCTGAAATTGGGTCTCGTCAACATCAGCTCACCGATTGCGCGCGCCTTGATCGGCAAGGGTGTGGGCGACACCGCTGAAGTGGTGGCTCCTGGCGGCATCAAGCGTTATGAAATCATGGCGGTGCAGTACATCTGAAGCCCGCAGTGAAGCCGCGTTTCGTTGTCTTGCTGGCTGCGCTGTGGTGGGGCAGCTTGAGCGGTTTGGGCTTTGTCGTGGTGCCGATGCTCTTCACGCATTTGGGCTCACCGGCTGAAGCTGGGGCCATGGCCGCCAAACTCTTTACAGCTCAAACTTGGCTGTCCGTGGTTTGCGCCATGTTGCTGCTGATGCTGCTCAACAAAAGAGACGGTGTCGAGGTGGTGCCGGATTCGCGCGCAGCCATGGGCTGGGTCGTTGTGGGCATGCTACTGGCTTTGCTGGTCGAGTTTGGGGTTGCGGCGCAAATTGTCAGCGCCCGCTCTGCTGGCGGCAATCTGCGGCTTTGGCATAGCTTGGGCAGCGCTATGTACCTTGGGCAATGGCTGTGTGCCAGCTGGCTTTTATGGCGTCTGACGCGGCTACCAGCCCGTTAACCAAGTCCATTAGGCCCGTTCAGCGGCTTCCAGTGTGTTGACTAGCAGCATGGTGATGGTCATGGGGCCAACACCTCCCGGCACCGGTGTGATGTAGCTGGCGACTTCTTTGACGCCAGCAAAATCAACATCACCGCAGAGCTTGCCTTCGTCGTTGCGGTTCATGCCAACGTCAATCACCACGGCGCCCGGCTTGACCATGTCGGCCGTCAGCACATTGCGCTTGCCCACTGCGGCGACGATCACATCGGCCTGCAAGGTCATGGCTTTCAGGTTGGCGGTGGCACTGTGGCAGATGGTGACGGTGGCGTTTTTCTGCAGCAGCATCAGCGCCATCGGTTTACCAACAATGTTGCTGCGGCCGATCACCACCGCATGCTTGCCGCGCAGATCGTAGCCCTTGCCGTCGTTGAGCGATTCGAGCATCTTCATGCAGCCGTAAGGTGTGCAGGGCCAGAAACCCGGCTGACCGACCATCAAGGCGCCAGCGCTGGCGACGTGAAAACCGTCCACGTCTTTCGCCGGTGAAATAGCTTCAATGACTTTTTGCGCGTCGATGTGTTTGGGCAGCGGCAACTGCACCAAGATGCCGTGAATGGCTGGGTCTTGGTTGAGCGCGTCGACGCGCGCGAGCAAAGCGGCTTCGCTCAAGTCGGCCGGGTATTGCTCGAGTACCGAGTGCAGACCGTTGTCGTTGCAGCCTTTGACTTTGTTGCGCACGTAGACTTGGCTGGCTGGACTGTCGCCGACCAAAATAACGGCCAGTCCGGGGATGATACCTTTGGCGCGGAGGACGGTGGCCCGGCGCGCCACGTCGGCACGCAGTTGAGCTGAAAGGGCGTTGCCATCAATGAGTTGTGCGGTCATCTTCTCGTCTTTAAAGTGAAAACGCCCGCAGTTTGTGAACCACGGGCGTAGAGTGAAGTGTCCTGAGCTTGGTGTGCTTAGCTCAGACTTTTGTCGATGAGGAACCCAAAGCGATTTTCAACAAGTCAGCCACCGTATTTGCGTTGAGCTTTTCCATGATGTTGGCGCGATGCGCTTCCACGGTCTTGATGCTGATGCCGAGGTCGTCAGCGATTTGTTTGTTGAGCCTGCCTGCGACAATGCGCTCAAGCACTTGTGCTTCCCGGGAGGTGAGTTTTGCCAGCAGGGCATCACGACTGGCCGAGTGTTGATGCTCGTTAAAAGCCTCCTTGGCTTGGTCAAGCATGCGCTCCACCAAACTTACCAAAGCCGCTTCTTGAAATGGTTTCTGAATGAAATCCATCGCCCCTTTTTTCATCGTGTCGACCGCCATTGGCACATCGCCGTGACCGGTGATGAAGACGATAGGCAGCGGTGACTTTCGTTCGACCAAACGGTCTTGCAATTCAAGTCCGGTCATACCACCCATACGGATGTCAACGATTAGGCACGCGACTTCTCGGGGGTCGTAACGGCTCAAAAAAGTTTCAGCCGAGTCGTAGCAGCGCACCCGGTAGTCCTTGCCTTCCAGTAGCCACTGAAGTGAGTCACGAACAGCCTCGTCGTCATCGACAACATAAACGTTGCCTTTTTTCGGAATCAAGCTCATGCAAATCCTTTAACCATCAATGTGCGCTTTTCCCGTCTTTCGCGCTGGTTGCTTCAGCAGGCGTGAGAACGGTTGTCAGCAGGGGCTTGACCGGGAGCCAGAAGGTGAACCGACAGCCCACAATCTCTTCTGCATTGTAGATGTTCTGCGCCTGCATTCGTCCCTGATGAGACTCTACGATGCTGCGGCAGAGCTTGAGGCCAATGCCCATGCCTTCGGCCTTAGTTGAGTAGAACGCTTCATAAAGTCGGGCTGTGACTTCAGGCGACAAACCCTTGCCTGAGTCGAGTATTGAAAACTCCACCACGCTCTGATCTTCAATTTGTTTGGGCACTACCCGCAGTTCGACGTTGCGACGCGAGCTCTGACGCTTCGCTTGCTCGATGGATTCTGCGGCGTTTTTCATCAGGTTGATCAGTACCTGCTCAATCAGTATCGGATCGACCAAAATGGGCGGTAATCGGGCTGCAATGTAGTGCGTCAGACGAACGTTGTGACGGCGCAGTTCAATCTCGGCCAGTTCCAATGCGTTGCTGACCATGGTGGCAACGTCGGACATGCTGCGGTTGGGTTCACTGCGCTTCACAAATGAACGAATGCGCTGAATGATCTGACCTGCCCGTTGTGCTTGCCGGGCTGTTTTTTCGAGCGCGCCAAGCAAGTCTTCGGTGTTGATGTTGTTGCCCTGAATACGCGAGACCATGCCGTTGCAATAGTTGTTGATGGCGGTCAAGGGCTGGTTCAATTCGTGCGCAACGCTTGAGGCCATTTCACCCATAGTGATTAGCCTACTGGCCGACTGTGCGCGTTCGGCTTGCAGTGCTGCCTGCTCTTCGGCGTGGCGACGCGGTGTGATGTCAGTCGCAATCACCATTTGCGCAAGCCTGCCATCGACCCAGGTCAGATAGCGCGATCGCACCTCCAGCCATTTACCCAGTTCCGGCACAAAAATTTCTGCATTTTCAGATTTCGCTGTTGTCAGGGAGTCGGTTGGCAGTCCTGCTAAGCCGTCAACATCCATTGCATCATCTGTTGGTGTGACAGGGGGCATGCCGGCCTGTGCAATCATGTTGATGTGGCCTGATACCGCACTGCTAAACCAAGCGCGATATAGCTTGTTGGCAAACAGTAATTCCTCCCCACCAAGTGGCGCGACAGAGACGGCCGCATCTAGACCTTCCAGCACCGTGGTGAAGCGTTCGTATGAGTTGGAGAGTTCTTCCCGAATTCTTTTTGAAACGGTGATGTCGGTCATAGACGTCATCCAACCTGTTTGTTGTCCGCGTGGATCAATCAGCGGCGAGACATACATGCGTGCATCAAATATCTCACCACCTTTTCGTTTCACACGCACTTCAAAACCAGCTTGCGTTGAACGGCCCTTGAGTTCGTCTTCAAGCCTGCCTGCCAACCATTCACGGTCTTGGTCTGGCCAATAAGGGAAGGGCGCTATGCGGCCCAACAGTTCGTCCTCGCTCCAGCCTGTCATCTTGCAAAAAGCCGGGTTGACGTATGTGATGCGGCCCTGCAGATCAAGTGCACGCATGCCCGTCAACATTGAATTTTCCATGGCTCTACGGAAGTTTGTTTCCGTGACCAGTGCTTCTTGCGCCTGGACTCTGCGCCGCGTGTGACGCCATGTCCCGAGCAGCATCCACACTGTCAACGAACTAAGGGCTGTGACTAACCAAAAAAAACCGCTTCCCACAACCCCCAGTGAGGCGCGATAGCCCTGTGCTCTGACTAGCAGACCATTACCGACTGGTGATACGGGAACCTCATAAACGGGGGCTTCGTCACTCCAGGGCAGCAGGCGCGCAGCAGACGTGCGCGGCGGAGGCAATCCGCCGGCCAATACGACCCCTTGGTCATCCAGCAGTGCGACGGCGTATTTGGCACTGACTTCGGTTGGAACACCAAAGCGCAGCAATCCATCAATGGAAAATTCGCCCAAGATGACGCCGTCGAATTTGCCTTGCTCGTCAAGTGGCAGTTGGAGTTGCAGTGTCGGTGCTACGGTTCCGCTGTCGTTGCGCAAGGTCAGCGGCCTTGAGTAAACCGGTTGTCTGAGGTCGCGAACAAGCCCAAAGGTGCCCTCGGTCTCGCCACTTTTCAGTTGCTCTCCGGCGCTGCGTAATTGTGCTGCATTGGCGCTTGAAGAGACATAGGCGACACGCACTTGTCTTCGTGAATCGACCCATGTGATGGCCAGTAATTCTGGGTACTGGTTGATCATCGATTCGGCCTGAGCGACGAATTCCGTTTCGTTAACTTCTTTGTTGGAGATGTCTCGCCCCAACCGCATTAACTGTTCCTGGCGCTCGAGCAGTCGCAGCCGCAAACGTTGCTGTGCATATTCGACATCGCGGCGCACGGCTTCCTGTTCGCGGTCGATTTCTTCGATGCGTAAGTAGCCAAAGGCTGCAATCACTGCGGCCAAAAAAAGGATCACTGAGAGCAGTGGACCGAGCGTGATGTAGCGGTCTTGTCGTGAGGGTGATTGCTTGCCCCACCAATTTTTCCAGCGCAACATCCAGCCCATGCTCAGGCTGATGCCTGT
>CANFZL010000112.1 GCA_947451205.1 Comamonadaceae bacterium | reverse complement strand
TCGGCGGCAATGCCCCACCACAGCGATGCCCAAAGAATGTGTGAATAAGGAACCATCGTGCGCGCTGAACTGTCCGCATAAGGCCCCGGAATAATTTGCTTGATCGAGCCTGAGCTTTCCAGTTGAAACCCTGGGCTACAGGTGCCACGCATGCCCAAGGTATCCCAGCTGGTGGTTTGCTTGAGCGTGCAGTCGTCACGTTGCACCAGCACCAGCACCTGGTCATTCGCAGCGGCATCGTGGTCGCGTCGCGTGGTGACCAAAATGCCGTCTGCGAAACCGCAGTAAGAACCCGTTGTTGCGTCCTTGTTCAAAATGAAACGATCGTCTGTGCGTTCCACTGAACAAATGCTTGAACGCGTGTCGCCATACGTGCCGACTTCGGAGGTCATGGAGCCGAGCAGGTATTGGTGTTTGACGAGGTCACGCAGGTAACCTTTGAAAAAATCATCGTCTTGCCCATGCCGCGCAATGCAGCCGACCTGTATGTAGTGCATGGCCAAGACCATCGCACTGGAACCACAGCCTTGGGCCAATGTGGAACACAGCTGAGCAAGCTCTGACAGGTTGCAGCCCGCGCCGCCCAGACGGGTTGGCACCGCGGCAGACAAAACACGTGCCTTGCGCAACGCTGCCAGTGTCTCCGATGGAAATCGGGCTTGACGATCGACATCCGCTGCATGTGCCGCCGCGACCTCAGTGGTCAGCTGGCGTACCGTCGCCAGCAAGGCTTTAAAGTCCTTCGGAGAGCGAATCTCCGGAGGGGTGACCAACGCATCTGCTTCAAAAGTTATGGACACGGTTGAATCCTTTTCAGATAGACAAGTCAGGTGATGAACGACTTGATTGTCTGCAAGGATTTGTCAAATTTTGTCGATGCTGAGCATCGTGCGAATTACGGAAACGAGCTTGTTCGATGTCGTCCTACAGGCCGGCAAGCGTTAGCGAATTTAAAGTTAATCCAACAAAATTTTTAACGCCGTTTAAAGCCGATTTGGACTGCAAGTCACCAGGCCATCGCTATTTTTATGCATCAACAGAGCGTCCCCATTTTGGATTTATTGCGTCGGCGCGTCACGCTTGAGCAAGCATTTAGCGGTTTGTGCGTGGGCTTCGATTTGGTTCAAATTAGCCAGATAGAGGCTTCTTTGCAGGCCTTTGGAGACGCCTTCGAAAAACGACTTTTCACGCAGGATGAGTTGAGCTACGCCAACTGCGACGTGGGACAGTGCGCGCAGCGACTGGCGGCAAGGTTCGCTGCAAAAGAGGCGCTCATCAAAGCACTTCAATTGAGCGAGGTGGGCGTTGATTGGCGGAATATTGAAGTGATTAAACAACCCGATGGGGATTGCCATTTACAGCTACATGGTGGCGTTGCCGAGTTGGCTTTGAGCATGGGTGCGATGCAGTGGCTGCTGAGCATGAGCCACGACGGTGACTATGCCGGTGCGGTGGTGATGGCTCTGGGTTTCACACCACATCGAAAAATTTTTGAACTCTCCAAAAAGGTGAAAAATGTTGGAATCCATTGAACTCAAGATCAGAGACGTGTTGCGTGATCACGGACGCTTGAACCAAGACATTGAGCACATCGACATGCAAACGGATCTGTACAAGTCCGGTATGACGTCACATGCGAGTGTGAATGTCATGCTGGCGTTGGAAGGTGTGTTTGACATCGAATTTCCCGATAATTTTCTCAAGCGAAGTGTTTTTGGCAGCATTGACTCTATTCGCCGTGCAGTGACAGAGTTGCATGTTGTCAGCTGAAGTTGCTGCACTTCGCTGAACTTGCGCCTGTCGCCGCGTCTGCTTGGGTAATGCCGAGCAACAGAAGGCTTTTGTGTGAAAACTGGTCGATGTGCGCGACTGAACCCGATCGATTTTCTTTGCCACCAATGTCCACAGATGTCGCATGGCAAGCATTGCCTGAACTCATGTCGGTAGCGTCGGCATTGCGAGCGTCTCAGCAATGGTCTTTGGTGGGAACACCTCGTCGTTTTGATGCGCAAGATTGGTGGTTTCAGCTTCGCTTTAATGCGCCTAATGACGTGCCGGAGCGGCTGTGCAATGACCGCCTGATCTTGGGATTTGACGGATTGGCGACGGTGGCCGAGGTCTGGCTCAATGGGGCTTTGCTGTTGGTCAGTCAAAATATGTTTGTGGCCCACAGCTGCGATGTGACGAGCGCACTCAGACCCGTCGGCAACGAACTGTTCATCGTGTGCCGTTCGCTGGATCAAAAATTAACACAGCAACGCGGCCGGCCGCGCTGGCGGTCGCCGATGATCGCGCATCAGCAGTTGCGCTGGTTTCGCACCACCTTGTTGGGGCGCACACCGGGCTGGTCGCCGCCGGTTGCCGTGGTCGGCCCGTGGAAGGATGTCTGGCTGGCATCGATTCCCGCTGGTGCAGTTGAAGATGTTGTGTTGACGGCCTCGCTGGACGGCACGCTCGGAAAGGTTGTTTGCAAACTGCATTGGCGAACTCTCAAAAACACACCGAACGCGGAGATCAGCTTGCGCTTGGAGCGCGGTGATGAATCATTCGTGCAAAGGCTGACGCATGATGCCGGGGCTCAGACTTTCGAGGGCGTGTTGCACATTTCGAAAGTCGACTTGTGGTGGCCGCACACGCATGGTGAGCCGTGTCTTTACCGCGCCACGTTGCAGATTCATAGCGCAGACGCTGCCGTCGATGTGCCGCTGGATCTTGGCACTGTTGGCTTTCGCCGTGTCGCGCTGAAAACGCAGGGCGACTCCTTCGCCATCGAAGTCAATGGAACCCCCATTTTTTGCCGTGGTGCGGTGTGGACTCCGCTGGACCCGGTGAGCCTTCGATCGACCCCTGAACAATGCCAAGCCGCGGTGACCCAAGCGCGCGTGGCGGGCATGAACATGTTGCGGGTGGCTGGCACCATGGCTTATGAAGAGCCGCATTTTTACGATGCCTGCGACGCGCAAGGCATTTTGGTTTGGCAGGACTTCATGTTTGCCAACATGGACTACCCCGCAGCTGATGAGGCTTTCATGGCCTCGGTTGCGGTTGAAGTACGCCAGCAATTACAGCTTCTTCGCAACCGACCCTGCTTGACGGTGCTGTGCGGCAACAGCGAAGTTGAGCAGCAAGCGGCGATGTGGGGAGCCCCGGCTGAGGTCTGGCATCCGGCCTTGTTCACGCAGGTTATTGCTCAGCTCTGCGCCGAACACGCTCCTAGCATTCCGTACTGGCCTTCCAGCGCACACGGCGGCGCGTTTCCCCATCAAGCCAGCGCGGGTACCAGCTCTTACTACGGCGTTGGCGCCTACTTGCGCCCGCTTGAAGATGCCCGGCATGCTGACCTCAAGTTCGCCACCGAATGCCTGGCATTTGCAAATGTTCCCGCTGAAAACACGTTCAAGCGCATGCCCGGGGGCTTGGCGACCCGTGTGCATGACGCCAGCTGGAAAGCGCGATCACCCCGAGATTCGAACGCGGGCTGGGACTTTGACGACGTGCGTGACCATTATTTTGAACAGCTATTTCAGACGGACTCTCGCCAGCTCAGGCGCTTTGACCATGATCGCTACTTGACTTGGAGCCGCATGGTCAGCGGCGAAGTGATGGCCGCCAGCATGGCTGAGTGGCGTCGCCCGGCGTCCAGTTGCCAGGGCGCGCTGGTCTTGTTTCTGCGCGACTTGTGGGCTGGCGCAGGCTGGGGATTGGTGGACGATGCGGGCCAACCGAAAGCCTGCTACCACTACCTCAAGCGGGTGCAGCAGCCGTGCACCGTCTTGCTCACGGACGAAGGCGTCAATGGCTTGTGGATTCACCTGCACAACGAACAGCCGCGTGAAGAGCCCGTTGAGCTTGAACTCAGCGCGTGGCTCGGCGGTGACGTGCGGGTGGTGCACGGCCACAAGGCTTTGACGCTGCCGGCGCGTGGTGCTCAAAGTTTGTCAGCGCTGGATTTTCTAGGTGCCTACTTTGACTTGACGCATGCCTGCCAGTTCGGCCCGCGGGTCTGTGATGCGGTTGTTGTGACGATGAAGGGCGCGAACGGCTTGAGCGCACAAGCGGTTTACTTTTGCGGTGGACTTCATACGACGCAGGAGTCAGACGTCGGGCTCAGTGCTCAAGCGACGTTACTGGACCCACACACGGCAGTCGTTACCGTGAAGTCGCAGCGTTTTGCGTACGGCGTTCATTTTGATGTGCCTGGATTTCAGGCCGACGACGACTTTTTTCATCTCCCGCCCGGATCAGAAGTCCGTGTCACTCTGCGCAGCACAGGCCCGCAGGCCTTTTCGGGGCAGGTGGTCGCGGCCAATTCGTTGCAGCAAACCAGCATCGCGTTGCTTTCGAACATGACCTTGCAAGGATTCCCTCCGCTATGACAACTCTTGGAAGAGCAGATTCTGTGGCTGCCAGCCCGTTTTTTTTTGACGTGAATGAAGTGAGTTGCCTGGGCTGGTTGCATGCCGCCAAAGCGCCTCGCTTGGGTGTGGGCGTGGTGATGTGCCGCGCTATCGGTTATGAGTCCATGTGCGCTTACGGTGCCTACACGCAAGTGGCTGAACAGCTGGCCTTGGCTGGTTTTGACGTGCTTCGATTCGACTACCCCGGAACGGGGGATTCAGCTGGTGACGATGCACAACCCAAGCGCTTGCAAAGCTGGACCGACAGCATTGTCTGTGCCACGCAGCAACTTGAAAAACTATCTGGATGTTCTGAATTTTGCCTTTTTGGTCTGCGTTTGGGCGCTAATTTGGCAGCCCACGCCGCCAAGCAATTAGGCGGTGTTGCGAAACTCATTCTGTGGGCGCCGTGCCCTACTGGACGAGCCTTCGCCCGGGAATTGCGTGCGGCTGCGTTCACCCGTGATCGCAGCCATGATGGGGTGAGCGAACCCGTGTCTGGCGACATCGAGTCCATGGGTTTCTTGTACACCACGCAAACGATGGCAGATCTTGAGGCCTTGCAGGGCCTGCCGGCGGATGGACGCTTGGCACAACGCATCCTGATATTGGACCGTGATGACAGGCCGAGCGCTAAGCCCTTGTTTGCAACGCTTCAAAGCCGGGGTGTGGATACGATCTGTGTGCTTGCGCCGGGCTATGCGGCCATGATGAACGAGCCGCGTGAAACACATTTAGATGCACCAACACTGACGCTGCTGAAAAACTGGCTTCTGACGGATTTGACGGACTTGTTGGAAACCAACAATGAACGTGCCGACCCGTCGCATCGCCCCCTTTTCAATGCCGATCAAGCAAAACCGCGTCAGCATCAATTTGACGGACTGCGTGAGACCGCTGTGAGTTTCGGCGTTGTGAGCTCCGGGTTGGCGCCAAAGCTCTTTGGTATTTTGACCGAGTCAGACCAAGCGCAAGAACAGCCGGGCTGTAGCGATACGGCCATCCTGATGCTCAACGTGGCCGGGAACTACCGCATTGGGCCCAACAGAATTTATGTTCACATCGCCCGTGAATTGGCCCGGGCAGGCTGCCGCGCCTTGCGCTTTGACTTGGTCGGCTTGGGCGACAGTCGCCACGCAGAGGGCTTTCAGGCGGCCCATCTTTACAGCAAGGACTCCACGCCTGACGTCCGTGCCGCGATTGATTTTTTGAGTGCACAAGGCTGCAAGAAATTTTATTTGCTGGGTATTTGCTCTGGCTCGTTCGTGGCGTTTCAAGCGGCTCTAGCCGACCCGCGTGTGACAGGGCAGATCTTGATGAACTCTCGCCTGCTGGAGTGGCGTGAAGCGAATCCCGACGGCACTTGGCAAGACTCCATGCAGCAATCTTATAAGTCCGTCTCGTTCTATCGGCGTCAACTGCTCGACTGGCGCGTTTACAAGCGCATATTTCAAGGCGATGTTGACGTTAGCGGCATTGCCAATCGAGTGCGCGTATTGGTCGGCGCTCGCTTGAACAGAGCCATGAAATCAGCATTTCGGACTAATTCCTCTGAGCAGGGGCCGCTGCAAAAAGTAAAGCAACTGAGCCGCAGGGGAACAGACACGTTGATGATCGTGAATGCCAATGATGATGGGCGTGACTATTTGGAGTTCCACTTTGGAGCGAGTGGTAAATACTTGAAAGATGATTCCCGTTTTAAGATGACTTTTGTCACCAACTCGGATCACACCTTCTCGGATCAAAACGGACAAAAAGCCGTCATCTCCAAAGTGAAGGCCTATCTTGGTGTGCATGATTCGATCTCCTCATAAGCCACGGCTGAGCTGTCGCAGAGCTTGGGACTGGTCTAGCATGAGCTTGGGTGAAGTCGTACCGGCGGCTTTATTCTTTGTGCCAGGCCGGTTAGCAGGAGTTGCACGATGAACAAGATTCAATTTCGCAGTGTTGGCATGGCGCTGCTGGTGTCCGCCTTGCTGGCCGGTTGCGGCGGCATGATGCCAGCCAATAACCAAAGCCATTTGGTTACTTTCACGACCCAGATGCGCGGCGGTAACGAAGTCCCACCGGTAGCGAGCAGCGCCAGCGGGCAGGTTGATGCCATGCTCAACACAGAAACCAACCTGCTGCGCTGGCGGCTGACTTATACCAACTTGAGCGGCCCAGCCCGGGCCGGGCACTTTCACGGGCCCGCAGCAATCGGCGCGAACGCTGGCGTGGTGTTGCCGTTTCCGGGTCTGATGAGCAGCCCGATGGAAGGCTCCGCCACACTCACCGCAGCGCAAGTGGCTGATTTGATGGCCGGGCGCTGGTACGCCAACATCCATACGGCAGCCAACCCCGGCGGCGAAATTCGTGGGCAAATGACCTTGCGGCGTTGACCTGATCCGTCACGACGCGCACGCACTCAACCCGGCGTTGCGAGCGAAGCAATTTCGTCTCTGCGAGCGAAGCGCGGCAGTCCAGGGCCCCGAATTCGCAGTCATGGATGGCCGCGCTGCGCTCGCCATGACGGGTGAACCGCCGCGCTGCACTCGTAACGCCGGCACGCGCTACTTGCCCGACCCAATAAAGGGCCATTTGTCCCGATTCGTGTTTTTGGGGCAGAAACCCTACAATGCCGGGTTACCCCAAAGCCCTCATGAACGCCCCAATCGACGTCTCCTTTTTTGCGCGCGCCGCCAAGCCGCTGACCAGTTACCGCAAGTACTGGGCAGCCCGTTTTGGCATGGCCAAGTTTTTGCCAACCAGCCGCGAGGAAATGCAGGCACTGGGCTGGGACAGTTGCGACATCATCATCGTCACCGGTGACGCTTATGTTGACCACCCGAGTTTTGGCATGGCCGTGATTGGCCGGATGCTCGAAGCGCAAGGCTTTCGGGTTGGAATCATTGCCCAACCTGACTGGCAAACCGCCGAGCCCTACAAGCTGTTGGGCAAGCCAAATCTGTTCTTCGGCGTCACGGCCGGCAACATGGATTCGATGATCAACCGCTACACGGCGGACCGCAAAATCCGCAGTGACGACGCCTACACCCCCGGCGACATCGGCGGCAAGCGTCCTGACCGCGCTGCGCTGGTGTATTCACAGCGCTGTCGCGAAGCCTACAAAGAAGTGCCCATCGTTTTGGGTGGCATCGAAGGCTCGCTCCGGCGCATCGCGCATTACGACTACTGGTCTGACAAAGTACGCCGCAGCGTGGTCGTCGACGCCAAATGCGATCTGCTGCTGTACGGCAACGCCGAGCGTGCGATTGTTGAAATCGCCCACCGCTTGGCGGCCAAAGAACCCATCGCCACCATCACCGACGTTCGCGGCACCGCCTTCATTCGCCGCCAAGGTGACGATACCGCGCAAGGCTGGTTTGAGATTGACTCCACCAATGTTGACGCGCCAGGCCGGGTCGAAGCCCACGTCAATCCATACCTGATGATTTCGGAGCAGGCCAAAGAGCAGGGCGCCACCTGCGCCCGCGAAGACGAAGCCGCCGATGTGGCTGTCAAAGCAGAAGCCGCTGGCTCGCCTGTGCTCAAAACAAAAACGCCGCCGCTGTCCAACCCTGCCATCAAGCCGCTGACCTTCGTACAGAACCCTAGCTTGCCGTCGATGCAGGGCAAGATCAAAGTGCCGCCGCGTGACCGTTCGGTCATTCGCCTGCCGTCTTACGAGCAAGTTCGCAGCGACGCCGTGCTTTACGCCCACGCCAACCGCGTGCTGCACCTTGAGACCAATCCCGGCAATGCGCGTGCCTTGGTGCAGGCCCACGGTGAAGGTGTCACCGCCCGCGACGTGTGGATCAATCCACCGCCGATCCCGCTGACCACCGTCGAGATGGACTATGTCTTCGATTTGCCGTACGCGCGCTCGCCGCATCCTATCTACGCCGACGAAAACGGCAGCCACGACCACACCACCAAAATCCCGGCTTGGGAAATGATTCGCTTCAGCGTGAACATCATGCGCGGCTGCTTTGGCGGCTGCACGTTTTGCTCCATCACCGAGCACGAAGGCCGCATCATCCAGAGCCGTTCCGAGGACTCCGTGATCCGCGAGATCGAAGCCATTCGTGACACCGTCAAAGGCTTCACCGGCGCTATTTCAGACCTCGGCGGCC
>CANFZL010000111.1 GCA_947451205.1 Comamonadaceae bacterium | reverse complement strand
GCGTTTGCGGTTGCACTGGCGAAGCGACGCCTTTCATGTGCCGAAGAATGCGCTCGACAACCTGCTCCAGGTCGGCCTTGCGCTCGCGCAAGTACTCATCTTCCATCTCGTCGAACTGCCGCGCGATCATCTCGTACTGCGTGGTCAGCGCCCACTCGGCGTTGTAGTGACGCTCAGAAATCCAGCCCTTGACGCCGCTTATCAGATGTTCGTCTTGCAACAGCATGAGGTGCACATCCAACAGCGCCGCGAGTTCGTTGGGCGCATCACGCGGTAACTCACGCTGCAGGCGAGTGATCTCTTCAGTGACCGCATTGCGCGAGGCACGCACACGTTGAATTTCAGTCTCGACCTGGCCGGCATCGACAAAGTAATGCGCCACGTCGGCCCGACTGGATGCGACCAGCACGGCACGGCCAATCGCAATGCCGCGTGAAACAGCCAGACCGTGGATGGAAAAAGTCATTCGCCCTCACCAAACTTGTCAGCTATCAAGGCCAGCAAAGCATCCATGGCTGCCTGCTCATCGGCGCCACTGGTTTCAACTTCCACGGCGCTTCCCATCCCGGCGGCCAGCATCATCACGCCCATGATGCTTTTGCCGTTGACACGGCGTTCACCACGGCTGATCCAGACCTCGCACGGGAAACTGCCAGCGAGCTTGGTCAGCTTGGCCGAGGCACGGGCGTGCAGACCCAATTTATTGCTGATGGTTGTGCTGGTCTTGATCATGGTTTCGGCGGTTCTGGTTTTGGGGAGCGGTGATGGCCACCTGCATGACGCCTTGTGTGGCGCCAATCAGGGCGCGCGCCACCAGCGCGTCAAGCGTCTCATGCCGATACGACACGGTGCGCAACAACATCGGCAGGTTGACGCCAGTGATCAGCTTGGAGTGCACGCCATCGACCAATTTTTGAGCGACGTTGCAGGGTGTGGCGCCAAACACGTCGGCCAGCACCAGCGCATCTGTCGCACCCAACTGCTTAAGCATGATGCGAGCCTGTGCCAACGTTTCTTCGGGCGGCGTGTTGGGCTGCACATCCAGTGCAGCCACCCCTTCCGGGTTGTCCGTGAAAACATGCGCGACGCACTGGCGCAGCGCCGAAGCCAAAGGCGCGTGGGCGATGATGAGGATGCCATTCATTGGTTTGAATTATCAGCCTTCCCCCTGAGGAACCAGGCATATGAGGCAAGAGAGCAACACAAAAAGACGCTCAGGGCAGCCTGAAAACTGGAGATTTCGGACAAGCCGGCAGCCTTGAAGACATCAATCAGCAAGCCAATCCCCCACTGGACGACAAAAACGCCAGAGAAAATCATCAGGTTGTAAGCTGACAGTGCGCGGCCGACTAACGACGGCTTGAAGGCCATGCCCATCGCCGGCTGGGCCAGCCCCAAGACGCTGGAAGTCATACAAAAAATGGTCCAGCCGATCCAGCCGGTTCCGCTTGCGCCGGCAATATTGGCTGCCAACGCCAAAAGACTCAAGGGTACAACCCAGGCGATTAGTCGCTCAGGACTCCAGCCTTTACCAACCAGCCAAGGGGTGAGCATGCCCCAGCTCCAGAAGGTCACCAACATGCAGGCGTTGAGATAGAAAAGACCCGTGGCGGACTCTAGCGGTGTGTAGCCCGTGACCCGTACCATCCATGGCCCGGCCCACAAGGTTTGTACAGCGATCAGCCCGCCATAATTGAAAAATGCCAGCGGTGACATTTTCTGAAAATACCGACTGCGCCAGACCTGCGCATAATTGGCTGAGGTGGTCTCACCAGACGCAAGGACAGGCGCGCGGGGCGATACCGGCACGATCCTGACGATCACCGCCATGCACAGCAAAATCAAGATGGCGAGCAACCAGAACATTGGGCGCCAACCGGTCAAGGGCATCAACCACTGCACCGGCAATGTTGAGGCCAGCATACCGAGAGATCCAGTCATGAGCATCCAAGAATTGGCGCGTAGCAATGAGGGCCCATCCAGCCAACGCCGAAAGCCGGTCAGCGGTGCCATTAGGCAAGCACTCACCCCCATTCCCACCAACACGCGCGCCGCCAGGAGCCATGCAAAACTGCTGGCCATTGAAAAAGCCACACAACCCAATACAGCAAAACTCAAAAAGTAGAGAATGACGCGCTTGGGGCCATACCGGTCCAACCATCGGCCCAGCGGCAACTGCATCGCCGCGAAGCCGAAAAAGTAGCCTCCGGCGAGCAAACCAAGGTCGCTCGCCTTTAGGCTGAAATCTTGCGTCAACACCGGTGAAAGTGTGGCGGTGATGGCCCTCACCAGCGTCGAGCAAAAGTAGGCTGCAGCGAAAGCCAAAAACACCAAGGCTGCGGCTTTGCGATCAAGTCTGCCGTTGTCGGGATGAATGTCGGTGTTAGCGGCAGCTGTCATGTCTGGCGGGCGTGATCTGCGCTGTCAATCAAACTTAAGGCTGGCGAAAAAAATCTCTGCGGCTACCGGTTCGATGGCCGACGCATACATGACGACCTGGACCACTTGGGAACCCTTCGCAAAGTAAGCGGCCCAGCCGTTGACAGTGCTGCCGTCAGGCCGCTGACCTTGCGCCGAAACCAGCACCGGGGCTGGCTCGGAAGAGGCCCCGGACACCCTGAGTGGACGCGATTGCGTGGTCGCCGGCATGGCCTTCATATTGGCCAAAGTGATGCTTTGCCACTGCTTGAGCACCTCGGGCAAATTCACACCGTCACCCAAGTCAGCGACAGCTACGGCAAAAGTTGCACCACCGGCGTCGCAACCCAACATGCTCATCTTGGTAGGTTGCCCCCCCAACGGCACGATCTTGTCGCCCTTATCAGGCTTGCAGGGCAATAACAATGTGAGCCCACTGTTGCTGGGCTGAGCGTCGCGCCAGTTAAGCTTTGGGCTACAACCCGCTGCGAGCAGCAACCCCGTCAAGGCAAAAAAACCGCAGACTGCGCGTACGACCCATTTGGCCACTGAAGGTTGGAAAAAGCTATGCGCAGTACCGGCAACTGACGAGGACTGAAATGGCTGGATTGGAGTTGTCAAAGCGGATTTTGAGCTTCTAGGCGTAACGATAGTGGGTTAAGTACGGCCCTTACTTTACAACCATTCATGCTTTGTCTGAGCAACAGTTCGGTGCGCCGCATGCATATTGCGTAGCAAAACGCCCGCAAGTGCACCAAGGGCGGTCTTTTAGGAACCTAATTTGCACCATTTTGATCGTGGAGTGTCCTATGCATGAAAAGGTTGGGCGACGCACCTCTGGCGCGGCACTTGCATTGTTTTGATCATCTTCATTTCAAACAGCAAGGGCACTTTATGAACCGCAACGACATCACCGAAAAAATCATCACAGTCAAGGTCAGCAAAGGCATCACTTGGGAGTCGGTGGCAAAGAAGCTTGGCCTCAGCAAAGAATGGGTCACTGCGGGTTGCCTCGGCCAAATGACCTTTGACGACAAGCAGTCGAAGGTCATCGGCAAGATTTTTGGTCTGACGGCTGAAGAACAAAAATGGCTGCAAGTCGTGCCCTACAAAGGCTCGCTGCCAACGCCAGTGCCGACCGACCCGCTGATCTACCGTTGGTACGAAATCGTCAGCGTCTACGGCACCACCATCAAGGAACTGATCCACGAAGAGTTCGGTGACGGGATCATGAGTGCGATTGATTTTTCGATGGACATCGTGCGCCAGCCAGACCCGAAAGGCGACCGTGTTAATGTTGTTTTGTCTGGCAAGTTTCTGCCGTACAAGCAGTATTAAATACAGCAAGCACATAGTCCGTTTGCATACGGGCAAAATACACGGATGAACTCTCTCCAAGGTATCCGCGTCCTCGACCTCTCCCGCGTATTGGCCGGTCCTTGGTGCACGCAAACACTGGCCGACCTCGGCGCTGATGTCATCAAGATTGAGCGCCCCGGCGCCGGCGATGACACGCGCAGCTGGGGGCCGCCTTTTTTGCACGACAACGCTGGCCAAGAAACCCATGAAGCCGCCTACTACCTCGGCACCAACCGCAACAAGCGCTCGGTCACCTGCGACATTTCACAGCCGGCTGGGCAAGCGCTGATCCGTGAACTCGCCCGGCATTGCGATGTGTTTGTCGAGAACTTCAAGGTCGGCGACATGGCGCGTTATGGTTTGGACTACGCCTCGCTCAAGGCCCTCAACCCGCGCTTGGTCTACTGCTCCGTCACCGGCTTTGGCCAGACCGGCCCCTATGCGGATCGCGCGGGTTACGACTACGCCATTCAAGGCATAGGTGGGTTGATGAGCATCACTGGCGAGCGTGACGACTTAGGTGGCGGCCCACAAAAAGTCGGTGTTGCCGTGGCCGATCTGATGACCGGCATGTACGCGACTGTCGGCATTTTGGCGGCGCTTCGGCATGCGGAAAAAACCGGTGAAGGTCAGCAAGTCGACATGGCGTTGCTCGACACGCAAGTCGCCATGCTGGCTAATTTGGGCGCGAATTATCTGGTCAACGGCAAGGTCCCCGGACGCGTTGGCAATGCGCATCAAAACATCGTGCCCTACCAAGTATTTGAAGTCGCAGCCCATGCCGATGGCAGCAAAGACCACCTTATTTTGGCCGTCGGCAATGACTCGCAATACGCCAAATTTTGCGCGGTGGCCGGTGTGCCTGAGTTGGCCAGCAACCCCTTGTTCACGAAGAACCGTGACCGTGTGTTGAACCGCCTGCAGCTGGTGCCGATGCTCGAAACACTGATGAAAACCCGCAACAAAGCCGACTGGCTGGCCGCACTCGAAGCCGCCAAGGTGCCATGCGGGGCCATCAACCATTTGGGTGAGGTTTTTGCTGATCCGCAAATCGAAGCCCGCCGCATGGTGACCCATTGGCAGCATCCACTCAACGACAGCTTGCGCTTGGTCGCCAGCCCGCTCAAGCTCAGCGCCACCCCTGTGCGCACCGACCTGCCACCGCCGCTGCTGGGCCAACACACCGAAGAAGTCTTGCTTAGCGTACTGAACTACTCGGCGGCGCAAGTGACCGCGTTGAAATCCAAAGAGGTGATTTGATGACCAATTTTGTGTTGGTACATGGCGCTTGGCACGGCTCTTGGTGTTGGCGTCCGGTCATCGAGCAACTGCAGCAACATGGTCACCGTGCCCATGCCGTCACGCTCACGGGGCTGGGCGAACGGGCGCACCTCTTGTCGTCAGCCATCACGCTGGAAACGCACATCGAGGACGTTCGTCAGCTGCTTGAGACCGAAGAACTCAGCAATGTTGTGTTGGTCGTACATTCGTACGCCGGCATGATCGGTACAGCCATCGCTGACCGAATGGCGGATCGTCTGAAGCAGCTAGTGTATGTGGATGCGGTCGTCCCAAAGCCCGGCGAAAGTTGGAGCAGCACGCAATCCAGTAGCACGCAGCAGCAACGCATTGCCGCCGCCGAGGCGAGCCTGAATTACAGTTTTCCACCGCCCGACCCGGTCGTGTTCGGTCTACACGATGCTGACCACGCCTGGGTTCAACGCCGGCAAACGCCGCACCCTGGCAACACTTACCGCATGCCGCTGGCCTTTGATGTGCAGCGTGTGGCTGCCATGCCGCGTACGTACATCAGTTGTACCGAGCCTGGACTGGCGACCATTGAGCCAAGTCGTTTGCGCGTGAAGGATCCGGCTTTCTGGGGGGGCGCTTGGTTGCCAGGCAGCCGGGTGATTACGCTGAAAACCGGTCACGATCCGATGATCAGCGAGCCAGCTGCGCTCACAGACATCTTTCTCGACTGTACCGGATGACACCTGACTTTCAGCGTCGACACATCAGCGCGTCGCTTGCCGTCTTTGCACTGCACTTTGGCGCAGGCATGAGCAGCGCCCTCAATCCGGCTTGGGGAATGGACAGTGAGCTGCCGATTCCCAATTCCCTGCCGGCTGTAGCGACAGTTGCTGCGCGCCAAGGCGATCCGTTGGTTTTACTCATCAGTCTGTCAGGTTGCCCGTATTGCGAACTGCTCCGGCGCAACTATTTGCTTTCAGCAAGAACCAACGGTTTGCCAGTCTGGCAGATCAACATGCATGATAAGCAGCGCCCGCTGGTCGCCTTTGACGGCTCGACCAGCCATGCTGCCGAGCAAATTGCTCGTTGGAAAGTGCGGCTGGCCCCGACTGTTTTATTTTTAAACGCCCAAGGCCAAGAAGTGGCCGAACGTCTAGTCGGCATTGCATCGGTCGATTTTTATGGTGCTTACTTGGACGAAAGAATTGCCATGGGTCGGCAGGCCATCAAGACGACAGCAGGCCAGCGTTATTAGCCTAGTTACAGCTTCTGAACTTTTAGAATAGGCTGGGGTCTATGCTTAACTTCAATGCAGACTAAGATAAATACTACGGGAGCGTTCTCCATGTTTCAAGTTTTCACCGCCTTGCCAAGATCATTTCGCCCTTTGTTAGCCGGCATGTTTGCGCTCGGATTGGCTTTTTGTTTGTCGGCCTGTAGCAGTTCGCAAGCGGCTCCTGAGTCTACGTTTGTCCTCCTCGACGGCAGCAAAACAACCACGGCGGACTTCAAGGGCAAGGTCACGCTGGTCAATTTCTGGGCCACAAGTTGCGTCACCTGTGTTGCTGAGATGCCTAGGCTCATCGCTACGCATCAAAAATACGCTGCTCAAGGCTTTGACACCGTCGCCGTGGCCATGAGCTACGATCCACCGAGTTATGTCGTCAATTACACCGAAACGCGGCAACTGCCCTTCAAGGTCGCCATCGACAACACCGGTGCTGTTGCCAAGGCTTGGGGCGATGTGCAACTCACGCCCACCACTTACCTGCTGAACAAGCGTGGCGAGATCGTCAAGCAGTACGTTGGGGAGCCTGACTTTGCTGCACTGCATCAATTGATAGAGAAGCTGTTGGCTCAGACCTGAGTGCTTCAAGCGCCTTGACCCTGCGCTCAATAACAAAAAGCCGCTACGACTCTTGTAGCGGCTTTTTACTCTGCGCCCGTGTTGGTTAACCGCGCATCACTTATTCCGGAAAGCGTCGTGGCAAGCCTTGCATGATCCGCCTGTCGCTGCAAATGCAGTCTTCACTGCATCTAGATTTCCAGTCTTCGCAGCAGCTGCCAGCTTTGCTGTTTCAGTTACCAGCTTGTCGCTCGCTTCTTTGAATTTGGCTTGCTCGCTCCAGATCTCTGCCTTGGCTTTGGTGTCGCCCCCCTTGTCGGTGCCCGGACCGAAGGCAGCCCAAGGCAGTTTGGCCATGCTGGCGACAACGTCGGCGTTGTCTGCCGCTACTTTGGCATCAAACGGAGCACGTCCAGAAGCCATTGCACCGATACGTCCGAAATGCTGACCCATTACAAATAATGCGCTTTGGCGGTATTTGATGGCATCTTCAGTTTTGGCAAACTGCGCAGATGCTGGCATTGCCAAGGACAACAAGGTGGCTGCGGCGGTGGCAAGGGCAAAAGCTTTCATGAGATTCCTTTGGGTCGTATCGGTCTCGCCGATGAGAAAAATGAATGATGGACTTAAAGTTTAGAGAAAATAGACATGTGTCTGTTTCGATTCTCACATTAATTTAAGAATGAAAGTTTCCATGCCCGCCATGCATAATTTAATTCGCGTTCGAGTTTGGGATCTCCCCACCCGAATTTTCCACTGGGCGCTGGCAGTCTGCTTTGCCGGCTTGCTGGTCACGGGTACGGTTGGCGGTGAAGTGATGACATTTCATTTACGCTTCGGCTATGCCACCTTGACTTTGCTGATGTTTCGCCTTGTTTGGGGCATTCTGGGCGGCCGCTGGTCGCGTTTTTCCAGCTTTCTGTACGGTCCACGTGCAGTGCTGAGGTATCTCAAGAGTCAGCGCTCAGCGGGCGTTGAGGTGGGCCACTCTCCCATGGCGGCCCTTTCAGTCTGGGCCATGCTGGTTTTTTTAACCATTCAAGTCGCTTCTGGCCTGCTCAGTGACGATGAGATTTCATTTGCCGGTCCGCTGACCCACCTTGTGTCAAATGCGACTGTCAGCCTAGCCACGGCTTATCACGCAGATGTTGGCAAATGGATATTACTGGCGTTGGTGCTGGTACATCTCGCCGCTATTGTTCATTACACACGCCGCAAACACCGCCTAGTGATCGCCATGATCCACGGCGACAAACAGCTGTTGGCCACGGCTTTGCCTTCCCGCGATGATGCGGCCTCCCGATTGCTGGCCCTTTTGATATTTGCGTTGTGCAGTGCAGCCACTTATTGGATCGCTAGCCTTCAAGCCGCCGCTTTTTAGGTGCAAGGGTTCACGGCTGTCAGGTCTGCATTTCCCGCTACACTGAATTTTGTTTTTTAAGACTTCCATTGCGCAGCCATTCCATCCTGTTCACCACGCCGGCCTCATCGAAAGAGTTGCTGTCTGCACGCCTCATTTTTTCTGAGTACGCTCAGCAATTGGGTGTCGATCTGTACTTTCAGAATTTCGATGCTGAACTTGACGACTTGCCTGGTGAGTACTGCGCACCACGCGGTGCACTTTTACTCGCGTGGGTTGACGGCGAATTG
>CANFZL010000110.1 GCA_947451205.1 Comamonadaceae bacterium | reverse complement strand
TTGGGCCAGGTCAGCGAGACCTCGCTGACACGCGACACCGCCTTCAAGATGGAAAGCTCGGGCCTGCCGAACACCTTTGTGCCGGGTCGCAATTTGCTCTTTTTGACGCTGGCTGCCGCGCTGGCGTACCGGCGTGGGTTGGAGGTGCTGGTGACCGGCGTTTGCGAAACCGATTTTTCAGGCTACCCCGACTGCCGTGACGACACCATGAAAGCCATGCAACTGGCTTTGTCGCTGGGCATGGACAAACGCTTTTTGATTGAGACGCCATTGATGTGGATTGACAAAGCCGACACCTGGCGCTTGGCCGATGCACTGGGTGGCAAGAAGCTGGTGGACCTGATCGTCGAGCACACCCACACCTGTTACCTCGGTGACCGCGAGCACCGCCACGCCTGGGGTTACGGCTGCGGCGCGTGCCCGGCTTGTGAATTACGGGCGCGCGGTTATGCGGGGTTTTCGTCCTAGATCAACGCACCGTCAACGCAAACAAGGCGTCAGCCCCTTCCGGCGATCTCTCCAACTCCCAGCGCTGGCTGTGAAACGCCGCCACCGTCGGCCGGTGCGCGATCGACACCAGCGCGCCACCGGCTTGCTGCGTTTGCGCCAGCAGTTGGGCGTAGAGCGTTTTTTCGGCGGCTTCGTCGAGCGCGCTGGTGGCTTCGTCGGCAAAAATCCATTGCGGTTTTTTCAGTAGCACGCGGGCGATGGCGAGTCGTTGTTGTTCGCCGCCAGAGAGCTTTTGACTCCAGGCATCACGGTCATCGAGTCTCTCTGTGAGTTGCGGTAACAGGGCGTCACTCAGTGCTTGTTTCAACTCGACGTCGCTGTAGCTGTCAACCGGCTGCGGATAAGCCAGCGCGTCACGCAAGCTGCCGTCCGGGAAGTACGGCCGCTGCGGAATGAACATGGTGCTTTGAGGCACCACGGCGCGACCGTGCGCAAAAGGCCAGATGCCGGCCAGCGCGCGAAACAAGGTCGACTTGCCGCTGCCCGACGGCCCGTTCAAGAGCACGCTGTCGCCGGGCTGAGCCTGCAGCGCCAAGCCGCTGAGCAAGACCTCGCCCGTCGGCAAGCTGAGGGACAAATCGACAGTTTGCAGGTGATTCTCACCGACCCTCACAGTGGCAAGGTCTGCGTCCGAAGTCCCTGCATTGGCAGCGACTCGCGCCTGGCCTTCCAGCGTGTGCGCGGCGATGTGCTCTTCAAAACTCGTCAGCCGGTCGGTGGTGGCGCGCCAAGCCGCCAGCGTGCTGTAGTTGTCGACAAACCAGCTGAGCGAGTCTTGCACGCGACCAAAAGCTGAGGCGATTTGCATCAGCTCACCGAGTTGAATCGCACCGCTGAAAAACCGTGGGGCCGAGATGACGAACGGAAAAACCGTCGCCGCCTGACCAAAAAAGTTGGTGAACCAGACCAGGCTTTTTTGCTTTTTAATCAGCGCCAGGTAGTTGCCCAGCAGCGTCGAAAAGCGTGTGTCGAGATGAGCGCGCTCAACCGCTTCGCCCTTGTCGAGTGCAATCGCCTCGCTGTATTCACGCACCCGCACCATGTGGTGCCGAAAGTCGGCTTCGTAGCGTTGCTGCAAAAAATTCAAGCGTATTTGTGGCCTACCGATGTAATGCGTGATGACGCTGCCGACCACGCAATACAGCACCGCCATCCAAACCATGAAGCCGGGAATGCTGTAGGCCGTGCCGCCGAGCGTGAAGGCAAAAGCGCCCGACAGACTCCACAAAATGCCGACAAAACTCAGCAGCGTCACCACCGCGTTCAGCAAGCCCATGCTGAGTGACACGGTGTAGCTGGTGAACAGGTTCAAGTCTTCTTGGATGCGCTGGTCTGGGTTGTCGGGCATGGACTGCGGCGCGCCCGGTTGGCCTTCTTGCGCGGTCGCTGGCTGCGTGTAGCGCGCCAACTCCAGCCGGTAAAACGCATGGTTGGACAGCCAACGTTTCAGGTAGTGGCCGGTCATCCAAGCGCGCCACCGAATCTCCAGCAACTGTGTCAAATAAAAGCGGTACACCGCAATCAAGATGAAGGCAAAAGCTAGGTAAGTGAAGCGTCCCAGCTCGCGCCAAAAAACCGCTTCGTCCTTGTTTTGCAGGGCGTCGTAAAACAGCCGGTTCCAGTCATTTAGCAAGACCAGCATGTAGACCGCAGCCAAGTTCAGCGCGACGATGGCCAGCAGCAAACCGCGCGCCTTCCATCTGTCCTCAGACTGGAAATACGGCAAAGACAAGTCCCAGACTTTGCGGGTGAATAGTTTGAAACTGCCGAGTTTGTCTTGAACGACGGTCATGAACGCTCTATTCAGTTGGGGTTGGAAACGCCGCTCGCCACATGTCCTGAAGGCACGTGCTGGGACGCCGAGTTCACGTGGCCAGTCTGGTCGTCAAAGAAAAAATCCGGCTCAAATTCACGCAAAAATTCGCCCTTGGCCAAGCCGCCTAAAAACATCGCTTCATCGACTTGAATGTTCCAGTCCATCAGCGTGCGGATGGCGCGCTCGTGCGCCGGTGCGCTGCGGGCGGTGACCAGCGCCGTGCGAATGCGCATGCGCGAGGTACCGGCTTCTTGCAGCCGGTGCAGCGCTTCCAGCAGCGGTTTGAACGGGCCTGCCAGCAGCGGCTGGCCAGCGTTGGCGCGCTCATGCGCCTGAAAAGCGCTGAGCCCCTGCGACTGAAAAACACGCTCCGCTTCGTCTGAAAAAAGCACCGCGTCGCCGTCGAAGGCAATCCGCACTTCATTCGGATGTTCTTCGCTGGCGTGCGCTGACAGCGGGTAAACCTGTGCTGCGGGCACACCGGCCAGCAGCGCGGCCCGCACATCGCTCAGGTGCGTCGACAAAAACAGGTTGGCGTGAAGCGGCTTCAGGTAGCGCCACGGCGGCTCGCCGCGGTTGAAGGTGCCGCGCTCGATCTTCAAGCCGTAGTGCTGGGCCGACCTGAAAACGCGCATGCCGGAGACAGGGTCATTGCGCGACAAAATCACGACTTCGACGCGCTGTGGCGGTTTGACGGGACTAGCGGCTTCGTCTTGGCTTTCTGGTGCGTCATTGAAGGCGAGGAGTTTTTTCACCAATGAAAACGCCACGCCGGGTTTAGCCGGCACATCCAAGCGCTCCAGTTGCAGCTGCATGTAGGCCGCATCGCGCTTGCTGCCGACCTGCTCTTGCTGGGCCATGCCTTCTTCAAAAACGCGGTTTTCTTCTTCAAAGTCAAACAGCGCGCGCGATGAAATCGCCACCACCAGTTGCCCGTCAAGGTTGGTTGCCATGGTGTTTTTGTTCCAGTTTTTGATGAAGACAGGCCGGGCATAGACAGCTCGCGTTGTCGGCATTTTCGGATGCAACGCCGACTGGCGGCACCGCCATCACATGCGGTAAGTCAAAGCACCAGCAAGTGGCGGCAGCGCTGACCATGCCGCAGCGAAAAGCCGCGCCACAGGCGGCGCAAACGGAGTTGGCCATTGATGGATTTTTTGAAGTCGCAGACGACTGGGTCATGGCATTCATCTGGCGACCGTGCGACACGCTGCGGCCGCTCAGCTCTTCAAAAAGAGCTTGTAAACCGGATTCTCGGTTTCTTCCACACACGGATAACCCAGCGTCGCCAAGAAGGCTTTGAACGCTGCGTTGTCGGCTTTGGGCACCTGCAAGCCGATCAAAATTCGGCCGTAGTCTGCACCTTGATTGCGGTAATGAAACAGGCTGATGTTCCAGCCCGGCCGCATGGTCGATAAGAACTTCAGCAGCGCACCCGGCCGTTCCGGGAAAACAAAGCGCAGCAGGCGCTCGTCCTTGGCCAAGACGCTGTGGCCGCCGACCATGTGGCGCACATGCTCCTTGGCCAACTCATCGTGCGTCAGGTCCAGCGCCTTGAAACCTTGGCGCGTGAAGGTGTTGACGATCTTGCTGCTCTCGCCTTTGCCGTGTGTGGTCAGGCCGACAAACACGTGCGCTTCGGCCGCGTCATTGATGCGGTAATTGAACTCTGTCACGCTGCGCGGGCCACCCGGCAAATCGCCAATCAGTTCACAAAAGCGCTTGAAGCTGCCGCGCTCCTCGGGGATCGTCACGGCAAACAGGGCTTCGCTTTCTTCGCCGACCCCTGCGCGCTCGGCCACAAAACGCAGCCGGTCAAAGTTCATGTTGGCGCCGCACAAAATCGCGGCGTAGGTCTCGCCCTTGGTCTTGTGCAAAGCGACGTATTGCTTGATGGCGGCCACCGCCAACGCACCGGCCGGCTCAACAATGCCGCGCGTGTCGACAAACACGTCTTTGATGGCGGCGCACACCGCGTCGGTGTCGACCGTCATGAATTCGTCCACCAGCTCGCGGGTGATGCGGAAGGTTTCTTCGCCCACCAACTTGACCGCCGTGCCGTCTGAAAACAGCCCGACGTCTGGCAGCATGACGCGCTTGTTGGCGTTGACCGAGCGGATCATGGCGTCCGAGTCGTTCATCTGCACGCCAATGACTTTGATCTCGGGCCGCACGGCCTTGATGTAATTGGCCACGCCTGAGATCAAGCCGCCGCCGCCAATGGCGACAAACACCGCGTCCAGTCGGCCGTGGCCAATCCGTTGGATTTGCCGCAGCATTTCCATGGCAATCGTGCCTTGGCCAGCGATCACGTCCGGATCGTCAAACGGGTGCACAAAGGTCAGGCCGTTTTTCTTCTCAAGCGCCGCGGCATGGTCGTAAGCGTCTGAATAGCTTTCGCCATGCAGCACCACTTCACCACCGAGTGCGCGCACCGCGTCTATTTTGAGCTGCGGCGTGGTCGACGGCATGACGATCACCGCCCGCGTGCCGAGCTTGTTGGCGCTCAGCGCAACGCCCTGCGCGTGGTTGCCGGCCGAGGCGCAAATCACGCCTTTTTTGAGTTGTGCCGGACTCAGGTTCGCCATCTTGTTGTAGGCACCGCGCAGCTTGAAGCTGAACACGGGTTGTTGGTCTTCGCGTTTCAGCAGCACCGTGTTGTTCAGGCGCTGGCTGAGTGTTTTGGCCGGCTCCAGTGCGGTCTCAAGCGCCACGTCATAAACGCGGGCGGTGAGAATTTTTTTTAGGTAGTCGGCTGGCGTCAGTTGGGTGGCGCTGCTTTTGGGCGTGCGGGTCGGTGATGCAGATCGGGTTTTGGGGGGCAGCATGGGTTTCTCTCTCTGGAACGCCCATCATAGTAGGGCTGTGGAAAGAATTGCCACAGCCTTTTGACCCCAAGCTACATCTTGAATCCGATGGTTTTGATCAGCTGATTCCAGCGAACTACTTCTTGTTTGAAGTACTTGTCCGGGTCTGGCAACACCAGCAGTTCGCCGCCTGCTTTTTCCACGTCCAGCTGAAATTCCGGGTCGGATATGACTTTGTTGCTGGCTGCTTTGAGTGTGGCGATGACCTCTTTGGGAGTGCCCGCAGGGACAAATACCGCGTTGAAAACTTGCACCCGCATGTCCGGCAAACCCGATTCAATAGCGGTCGGAATATCCGGCGCTGCCTTGAGGCGGGTCTCGTTGTTCACGCACAGGATCCGGGCTCTACCGGCACGGTGCTGAGCCAACACAGCCGACGACAAGATGGGCGTGATGATCGGCACGTGGCCCGCGATCAAGTCCTGCATGGCCGGACCGCCGCCTTTATAAGGCACGTGTTGTATGTCCAGTTTGCCCGCTTGGTATTTGAACAATTCACCGGTCAAGTTGGTGACGGTCCCCGGGCCGGCTGAACCATATGCGTATTTGCCGGGGTTGGCCTTGATGAGGGCTATCAGTTCTTTGAGGGTGTTGGCGGGGAACTTCGGGTTCACCACAATGCAAGTGGGATTGGTGCTGACCATGCCGATCAATTCAAAGTCTTTGATCGGGTCGTAAGGCGAGGACGCCGACGCCGCCGGATTGATAATTTGGGTGGTGCTGGTGCCGAGCAGCAGGGTGTAGCCGTCGGGCCGTGCACGGGCTACCTCGGCGGCGCCAATGACCCCTCCCGCACCGCCTTTGTTGTCCACCACGATGTTCATGCCCGTCTGCGAGGCCATATTTTTGACCCAAGCTCGGCCCATGATGTCGCCGTCGCCGCCGGGCGCAAAAGGCACCACCAGGCGGATAGGACGATCAGGGTAGCGTGCTTGCGCATGCAGCATGCCCCACGGGGCCAAGGCGGCTGTGCCGAGGGCTAGAAAAGTACGTTTTTTCACTGTCTTGTCTCCTTTTATTGTTTGAGTCAGCGGCGCACCGGAATAAACACTTCGCTCGCCCGTTTGGGGGGTAAGCCTAGGTCGGTCGCAAGCTGCCCAATGGACGCCATGATTTCTTCGGTCAAACCAGCGGGGTACCGGTAGATTTCCATCCAGGTTTCCAGTCCTTCCGCGGACGGGATTGGGCGCTGTGCAATTTCAATCTCGAGCTCTGGCCACTTCAATTGAAGTGCGGCTTCAAACTGGGTCACGAGCGAAAGACAGTCATCGTGCTCTGCCAGCGGCACCTTGTAATAGACAAATAAAGTCAACATGGGGAGCCTGTGGCGGGCGCGTCAGCCTTGCCCATGCCAGCCCAGCGTTTGGCCAGGTCGGTGTCAATGTCAAACAGGTCCAGGCAACGCCCCACGGTGTGGTTGATCATGTCGTCTAGCGATGTCGGTCTGGCGTACAAGGCTGGCACTGGCGGCATGATGATCGCGCCGTTTTCAGAGGCTTGCAGCAAGGCCCGCAGGTGGCCGTTGTGCAGCGGTGTTTCGCGCACCATCAGCACCAACCGGCGCCGCTCCTTTAGCACGACATCAGCGGCGCGCGTTAGCAGGCTGCTGGTCATGCCGTAAGCCACTTCAGACAAAGACCGAATCGAGCACGGCGCAATCACCATGCCCATCGTTTTGTACGAACCCGAGGAGATGCTCGCGCCGATATTTTTGGCGTTGTGCACCTCGGTGGCCAGCGCTTCGACGTCCTTGACGCTCAAATCTGACTCGGTGGCCAGGGTCATTTTGGCGGAGTCGCTCATCACCAAATGGGTTTCAATGCCCGAGCCTTGCAGAACTTGCAAAATGCGAACTCCGTAGACAACGCCAGAGGCCCCGCTGATGCCGACGATCAAGCGTCTTGGCTGTTGATTCGGTGTGAGTTCTTGAGTTGTCATAGCCGCCTCAGACTTCGTCAGGACGGAACTTGGATTCGGCTTTGACATCGTTGCGCTGCTGTTTTTCACTGATCAAACCGTTTTCAAGGTAACGGCCGGTTGCAGCGCGCAGCGCAGAGGCATCCCATTGCGGCAGCCAGTCGCCCAGCGAATAGCCAAACCAAGGCGATTGCGGACGCAGTTTTGGCAGGCCCAGCTCTTCCCAAATCACTTTGGAGCGTTCCATGTACTCTTTGGTGGGCAAGGCCAGCGGCGGCATGTCGCCCTTCATGGTCGCGTCCATCAGCAGTGTGGAGTCTTCCTCGCCCTCAGCCTCGCGCTTCGGGCCGTGACCCTGGCCACGATGGTCCAGCGTGCGGACATCGATGACGGGGTTCATGCGGTAGGCCATGGCCCACAACAAGGCGTCGGCGTTGTCGGGGTCGATGTCTTCGTTGACGGCAATACAGATCTTGCCGCAGTCACCTTTGAAGAAGGCCGCGCCATACAGGGCGCGCCAAATCTCGGTCTTGGGTGTGTTCTTTTCAAAGGTGATGATGGTCACGCGCAGCAGGCCGGTGAGCGGCTCATGCAGTGAAACCTTTTTAACGCCACGAATACCCAAAGAGGTTCTCAGGTGCGCCAAAAACAAAGGCTCGTAGGCCACGCGTTTGATGACGCTGGACTCGCTGGGCGCGACCTGGCTCAGGTACGACGGGATCACCGGCTTCAGCCGGTGCGTGATGGCCGTGACCTTCATCGGCAGGTTGAACTCTTCCAGCGCCACATGGCCGTGCGACTCGCCAAACGGCGCTTCGGGTTCCAAGAACTCCAGGTCGATCAAACCTTCAATCACGATTTCGGCTTGGGCCGGCACGCGCAGGTTCAGGCTGTGCGCCTTGGTGACCTCGATCGCCACGCCAGCCAGTCCGCCTGCCACATCGAATTCATCCATGCCAATGGGCAGTTTTTGCGGACCCATGAAAGCCACATACGGCGGGCAGCCGAGCACGATGGCGCAGGGCATGGTTTTGTGGCCGGCTTTTTTCCAGGCTTGGTAGTGCAGGTAGCCGCCAGCACCCCCCACGCGGGTGGCCATGCGCACAACCAGACGGTCGGGTGCTTTGAGGGCGCAGCGATACGTCCCCATGTTTTGCACGCCGGTGTCGGGGTCCACCGTGATGACGTTGGTCGCGGTCAAGGTGGGGGCGCTGTCAAAACCGGGGGTGGACACAGGGATCGGCAGCATGTCCAAGCCATGGCCTTCGCCCAGCAAATCAGCGCCTTCAACGATGACCTCTTGGCATTCCGCGTTGCTCACCATGCGGGGGGCAATCGGGTGTGAAATCGCGTGGTCCCAGCGCGATTGAATTTCTTCAACCGAGGAGCCCATGCCGACGCTGTAAATCTCACGATTGGCAGCCAACGCGCCAACCACCAC
>CANFZL010000109.1 GCA_947451205.1 Comamonadaceae bacterium | reverse complement strand
GATGCCTTCGGTCGGCTGCGGTACTGGCTGAAGACCGCCGTTCGCTGCCAATTCCAGCGCTTGAACAATCATCCGGCCGCCGAGTTCGGCGAGCTGGTCGTGCAGCATGTCGGTGCTGTCGTGTGGACCGATGGGGAGAGTCTCCAGCAGCAGCATGTCACCGGTGTCGAGGCCGGCGTCCATCTGCATGATGGTCACGCCGGTCTCGCGGTCACCGGCTTCAATGGCGCGGTGAATCGGCGCGGCACCGCGCCAGCGCGGCAAGATTGAGCCATGGATGTTCAGGCAGCCCAGCGGCGGCATGTCGAGCACCCACTGCGGCAAGATCAAACCGTAAGCGGCGACCACCATCACATCGGCGTTGGCCGCTTCGATGGCTGCGCGGGCGGCTGTGGCGTCTTCTGGGTATTTGCCGTCAAGGCGCAGGCTACGCGGTTGGGCGACGGGAATTTGCTGGGACTGGGCCCATTGCTTGACGGCAGAGGCCTGCAGTTTCATGCCGCGACCGGCGGGCCGGTCGGGTTGGGTCAACACCAGCGCGATCTCAACGCCAGCGCTGTGCAGTTTTTCCAAAGCCACTCGGGCGAATTCGGGGGTACCAGCAAAAATGACGCGCATGGATTGATTCTAGATGTGCATCTCAGACTCAGCGCTTTAGCGCTCCCCGTCGCGCTCGTCGTCTTTCTTTTGTTTGATGAGTTTGGTCTTGATGCGGTTGCGCTTGAGCGGCGACAAATACTCGACAAACACCTTGCCGATCAAATGGTCCATCTCGTGCTGGATGCAGACGGCCAACATGCCTTCGACAGCCAGCGTTTGCAGCTTGCCGTCCAAACCCAAGGCCGTCACCTTGATGGACGTCGAGCGCACAACGCCGTCATAAATGCCGGGCACCGACAAACAACCTTCTTCGCCGAGCCGGGTTTCTTCGCTGGCCCAGATGATCTCGGGGTTGATCAATACCAGCGGTTCGTCATGCTTTTCGCTCACGTCGATCACCACCAGACGCTCATGCACGTCCACTTGAGAGGCCGCCAGACCAATGCCCGCCGCCTCGTACATGGTTTCAAACATGTCGCTCACCAGCAGCTTGAGGCGGGCGTCAACTGTCGCCACGGGCTTGGCCACCGTGTGCAGGCGCGAATCAGGGTAGCGAAGAATGGTCAGTTGGGTCATCGGAAGAGGCGTCAGAGAAAAACGTAAGAAGACATCTATTTTCTGTCAGTTTAGGGAACCTATCGCTGGTCGGTTAAATTAGTCATTAAGTTTCAATAAGTTAACAGTTAAATACTTTTAAAGCATAGAAAGATTGTTCATGACGACTTGTCATACTTGGCCACTCCGGATCAAGGTCACCTGATGAGTGCGCCGAGCGCTCTGCCCACGACCGAGATGGGTGAACTTCAGGCATGGTTGCGGCTATTGCTGACGCCTGGCGTCGGCAACGATTCCGCCCGCAAGCTGTTGGCCGCATTCGGCTCAGCGCCAGCAATATTTGAACAAAGTGCGGTCGCCTTGCGAGCCATTGGTTCTGCGCGACTGGTGCAAGCGATCCAGACAGAGCCCGAAGACCTCAAAACGCAACTGGCGAGCACGCTGGCTTGGTTGGCCGCTCGTGAAGACCGCTGTGTCGTGACGCTGGGCGACCTGCATTACCCGGCCGCCCTGCTCAACATCCCTGACCCGCCACTGATGTTGTTCATGCTAGGCAGCCTTGTACCCCGGGTCGGTACCCATGTGACCTTGGATTCGTTGAGTTGTTTGGCGATGGTTGGCAGCCGTAATCCGACGCCCCAAGGCGAAGTCAATGCGCGGCAATTTGCGCAGACATTTGGTGCCGCCGGCTGGTGCGTGGTCTCGGGCATGGCGCTCGGGGTCGATGGTGCCGCGCACGACGGCGCACTGATGGGCGGAGGCCACACCGTCGCTGTGGTGGGCACTGGGCTGGACCGGGTCTACCCGAAAAAGCACTTGAATCTGGCCCATCGTATCGCCGAACGCGGCTTGATCATCAGCGAATTCCCACTGGGCACACCGCCGCTGACCGCCAATTTTCCAAGGCGAAACCGCATCATTTCAGGCTTAAGCCACGGCACATTGGTGATTGAAGCCGCCTTGCAATCGGGTTCGCTCATCACCGCGCGCCTTGCCGCAGAACAAGGCAAGGAGGTGTTCGCCATTCCTGGTTCCATCCATTCGCCGCAATCTCGCGGTTGCCATCTTTTAATCCAACAGGGCGCCAAGCTGGTCGAATCGGCGCAAGACGTGCTGGAAGAGTTGCGGTTGCCGCTGTCCTTAGCCACCGACGCCATAGCGTCTACAGTTGACGCTATGGCGCCAACTGAAACACGGGAAGACAAAGAAGAGAACCCCTTGCTGAAAGCGCTGGGTTTTGACGCTGCGAGTTTTGACGCGCTGCAAGCCCGCACCGGCTGGCCGACGCCTCAGCTGCAGGCCCAGCTGCTCGAACTCGAACTCAGCGGTGAGGTGGCGCGCCTGCCGGGGGGCTTGTTTGTCCGTATCGCCAGCGCCTGACCCTGCCGACAACCAGACCTCTGCGTTGATCCTTAAAGGTGCCGCCAACTGCGTTATATTGGCAGCATATGTTTGAAGTCTTGGTCTACGTTTACGAAAATTATTGGCAGGGTGACGCTTGCCCAGAGCCCCGGCAGCTGGGCCGCAAACTCACTGCCGCAGGCTTTGAACCTGAAGAAATTGAGGCGGCGCTGTGTTGGCTCAGTGGCTTGCACGTCGCGGCTCACAACACCCGCGTCGGCGGCCTCACTGACGAAGACATCGGCGTGCTGCCTGAGCGACCTGTGCTGATGCAGGCGCAGTCCCCGGACAGTTTGCGCGTTTACTCGGTGGCCGAGCAAGACCATCTGGGTCCCGAGGCCTTGGGCTTTGTGTGCTTTCTGGAGTCCGCTGGTGTGTTGCCGCCGAGCATGCGTGAAATCGTCATGGACCGGGCTATGGCGGCGCCTGGCTTTCCACTCGACCTCGATGACCTGAAAATCATCGTGCTGATGGTCTACTGGAGCGTTGGCGAAGAGCCTGACGCACTTGTGCTCGACGAACTCTGCGACGACGCTGACTTTCGGCTGGCGCACTGAACACGCCACTTCCCTCCACAACAAAAAAGCCGCATTGAATGCGGCTTTTTTGTGAGCGAAGCGCGTGGCCTCAGACCGTGGCGCCAGCATTTGGATCGTTCGGGTCTTCGTCTTTCTTGTTACCACTGCCTGACTTGACCAAGTCTTCGCGCTTGATGCCCAGCCACATGGCGATGGCGGCCGCCACAAACACCGACGAGTAAATACCAAACAAGATGCCAATTGTCAGCGCCAATGCAAAGTAATGCAGCGTCGGGCCGCCAAACAGCAGCATCGACAACACCATCATTTGGGTCGAGCCGTGGGTGATGATGGTGCGGCTGATGGTCGAGGTGATCGCGTTGTCGATGATCTCGCGGGTTTGCATCTTTCGGTAGCGCCGGAAATTCTCGCGAATCCGGTCAAAAATCACCACCGATTCATTCACGGAGTAACCCAGCACGGCCAGTACGGCGGCTAGCACCGCCAGTGAAAACTCCCACTGAAAAAAGGCAAAAAAGCCAAGAATGATGACGACGTCGTGCAAGTTGGCGATGATGGCCGCGACAGCGTATTTCCACTCAAAGCGAATCGCCAAGTAAATCATGATGCCGATGACCACCATGGCGAGCGCTTTGAGACCGTCTTGCGCCAACTCTTTGCCAACCTGTGGGCCGACAAACTCGCTGCGCCGCAGCACCACTTGCGCGTCTTGTGCAGTCAAGGCCGTCATGACGCGGGTGCTTTGCTGCGCCGTGCTGACGCCTTCTTGCGCCGGCAAGCGGATCATCACGTCGCTGGCGGTACCGAAGGTTTGCACCTGTACATCCGCAAATCCCAGACTGGCCACAGTGTCACGCACCTTGCCGACGTCAGCGGCTTGCGTGTAGCCCACTTCCATGACGGTGCCGCCGGTGAATTCCACCGACAAATGCAGGCCGCGAGAAAACAAGAAGAACACCGCCAACACAAAAGTTGCGAAGGAAATGACGTTGAAAATCAGGGCATGCCGCATGAACGGAATGTCCTTGCGGATTTTGAAAAACTCCATGGTGGGCTCTTTTCTGTCGGGTCTGTGTCAGTGGGCTGAAGGCAGCGACTTGTGGGCGGGCTTGTCGCCGACCGCAGCCTCAGGCGCAGCGCGCCAGATGGTGCCGATGGAAATACTTTTGAGTTTTTTCTGCCGTCCGTACCATAGGTTCACCAAGCCGCGTGAGAAGAACACGGCTGAGAACATGCTGGTCAGAATGCCGATGCAATGCACCACCGCAAAGCCGCGCACGGGGCCCGAGCCAAAGGCCAGCAACGCCAAGCCAGCGATCAGTGTGGTGATGTTCGAGTCAAAAATAGTCGCCCAAGCGCGGTCGTAGCCGACTTGAATCGCCGCTTGTGGCGAGGCACCACCGCGCAGTTCTTCGCGCACACGCTCGTTGATCAACACGTTCGAGTCAATCGCCATGCCCAGCGCCAGCGCCATGGCAGCCATGCCGGGCAGTGTCAGGGTGGCTTGCAGCATCGACAGCACGGCGATCAGCAGCAACAAATTGACCGCCAGCGCCAAGCCCGAAAACAGGCCGAACAACATGTAATACGTGCCCATGAAAGCGACGATCACGAGGAAACCCCAGATCACGCTGCTGAAGCCTTTGGAAATGTTCTCAGCGCCCAAGCTGGGACCAATGGTGCGTTCTTCGATGATGTCCATCGGCGCGGCCAGCGAGCCGGCGCGCAGCAGCAGGGCTAAGTCGTTGGCTTCGGTGACCGTCATGGAACCAGAAATCTGGAAGCGGTTGCCGAGCTCACTTTGAATCACGGGGGCGGTCAGCACTTCGCCGCGGCCTTTTTCAAACAGCACGATGGCCATGCGCTTCTTGACGTTTTCGCGGCTGGTGTCGCGCATGATGCGGCCACCCTTGGCGTCCACCGTCAGGTCGACTTTGGGCTGCTGGCTTTGCGATTCAAAACCGGGTTGGGCGTCGGTCAGACTTTCACCAGTCAGGATGACCTGCTTTTTCACAATCACCGCGCGGCCGTCTCGACCGGCAAAACGCTCCGAGCCAAAAGGCACAGCGCCGCTGCCACTTTCGGCGGCCCGGCCTTCAGCGCTTTCGTCCACCAGACGCATTTCCAGCGTCGCGGTGCGGCCCAAAATGTCTTTGGCCTTGGCCGTGTCTTGCACGCCGGGCAATTGCACGACGATGCGGTCCAATCCCTGCTGCTGAATCACGGGCTCGGCCACGCCGAGCTCATTGATCCGGTTGTGCAGGGTGACGATGTTTTGCTTGAGCGCCTGCTCTTGCACGCGGCGGGCGGCTTCGGGCCGGATGCTGGCGATCAGTTTGAACTCGCTGCCTTCCGGCACGGTGTTGGTTTGTAAATCGGCAAACTGGTCTTGAATCAGCCCGTTGGCGGCGTCGATGGTGGCTTGGTCCCGCACCCGGATTTCAATGGTTTGGCCTGTGCGGCTGATGCCGCCGTGGCGAATGTTTTTCTCGCGCATCGTCAGGCGCAAGTCGCCGGCAAAGGACTCGGCCTTTTTTGTCAGCGCGGCCTGCATGTCGACTTGCAGCATGAAGTGCACGCCACCGCGTAAGTCCAGGCCCAAGTACATCGGCCGTGCGCCGAGTGCCGTCAACCAGTTGGGCGAGCGCGACAATAAATTCAGGGCGACGACGTAGGTCGGGTCAGTGGCATCCGGAATCAGCACTTTTTCGATCGCGTCCTTGGCCTTGAGCTGGCTGTCGGTCGAATCAAAACGGGCCCGTACCGACGTGCCGTCCAAGCTGATCTGAGTGGCCGTCAAGCCCGCTTCCTTGATCACTTGCGCGACCCGCGCGACCGTGGCGCTGTCCAGCTTGACAGCCGTTTTCAGGCTGGAGACCTGAACCGCTGGCGCTTCGCCAAAAAAGTTAGGCAGCGTGTACAGCGCTGCCATCAGCAAGGCGATCACGATGACCGCGTACTTCCAGACCGGATAACGATTCATGGGGTGGTTTTCAGAAGGTCTAAAGGCCAGAGCTGGCGCGGGTAAAACGCCCCTCGCGCGGGGGGCGTTTCATGGGGATTACTTGACCGTGCCTTTTGGCAGAACTTGAACCACGGCACTGCGCTGCACTTGAACTTCCACACCGGAGGAGATTTCGAGTGTCATGTAGCCGTCGCTCAACTGGGTGACCTTGCCGAGCAAGCCGCCAGCCGTTGCAACTTCGTCGCCCTTAGCCAGCGCGTCAATCATGGAGCGGTGCTCTTTTTGCTTTTTCATTTGCGGGCGGATCATGACGAAGTACAGCACCACAAACATCAGCACCAGTGGCAGCATGCTCGTCAGCGAAGACATCATGCCGCCGCCAGCGTCGGCTGCAGCAGGGGCGGTCTGGGCAAAAGCGGAAGAAATAAACACGGGCAAACTCCACAAAGGTGAATAAAAGACTCAAGTAACGGTCGGGCACCCAGGCCCGTCAGCCGCGGCTCAAAGAAGCGATAGATTGTATGCGGGAGACTTGGCAGATCATGGGCGGTCGGTAGACCACTCTGTAGGGCTATTTCAGCCTCAAAGATTAAGCATCAGTTTGAGGTTTTGTACAGCGGCCCCTGAGGCGCCCTTGCCAAGGTTGTCCAGCCGCGCGACCAGCACGGCGTGGCGGTGCTCTTCATTGCCAAAGACGCGCAGCTCCATTTTGTTGGTGTCACGCAAGGCCGTGGCGTCGAGCTTGCCGGACTCGGTGCCCTGTTCGACCGTGACCCACTCGCTGCCGGCGTAGTGCGCTGCCAGCGTTTCTTGGAGCTTGGCGGCGCTCGGGCGCCCCGGCAGCAGGTCCAAGTGCAGTGGCAACTGCACCAGCATGCCTTGGCGGAAATTGCCGACCGAAGGTATGAAGATGGGGCGGCGCGTGAGGCCGGTGTAGCAGGTGATTTCGGCCAAATGTTTGTGTTCTAAGTTGAGCGCGTAAAGCTGAAACAAAGGCGCCGTACCCGCTTCGTATTCTTCGATCATGCTGCGACCGCCGCCCGAGTAGCCACTCACGGCTGGCAGCGCCAGCGGAAAGTCTTTGGGCAGCAGCCCAGCGTCTACCAGCGGGCGAATCAGCGCGATGGCCCCGGTGGCGTAGCAGCCGGGGTTGGAGACGCGGGTGGCGTGTTGCACAGCGGCTTTTTGGCCGGCGGTGAGTTCCGGAAAACCAAAAACCCAGCCGGCGGCAGTGCGGTGCGCAGTCGACGCGTCAATGATCTTCGGGCCCGGCTGGCCAGTGCTCAGGGCCAGCGCGTCGATCATGGCGACCGACTCACGCGCGGCATCGTCGTGCAGGCACAAAATGACCACATCGACGCCTGCCATCAGCGTGGCCTTGGCGGCGATGTCTTTGCGCAGCTCGGGCGCAATGCTGATGAGCTCAATGCCGGGCATGAACTGCAGACGTTCGCGGATTTGCAGGCCCGTGGTGCCAGCTTCACCATCAATAAAGACCTTGGCCATAGAAATTCCTCAAAAAACGGGGTGTAAGTTACGCGCAATTATGGTGCGTTGCAGCATGATACAGTTCTGGGCTGTTGAGTCCAGCACCCGCTGAAGCCACATTCTTGAGGTTACGCACCGAACCTGCGCATCCCGACAGGCCGTGCGGCGGGCCCCCCCATCACTGATTCCTGGAAACCAGTTTATGAAAATTCACGAGTACCAAGGCAAGGAAATCTTGCGTCAATTCGGTGTGCCCGTTCCACGTGGCATTCCTGCATTCACCGTGCAAGAAGCTGTTGAAGCCGCACAAAAACTCGGCGGCCCAGTGTGGGTTGTCAAGGCCCAGATTCATGCGGGTGGCCGTGGCAAGGGCGGCGGCGTGAAGGTTGCTAAAACCATTGAAGACGTCAAGCGCATCGCTGGCGAGATCTTGGGCATGCAGCTGAAAACTCATCAGACTGGCCCCGAAGGCCAGAAGGTTCGCCGTCTGTACATCGAAGACGGTGCCGACATCCAGAAGGAATACTACGTTTCTTTGGTGACCGACCGCGCGACGCAAAAAATTGCCTTCATCGCTTCCAGCGAAGGCGGCATGGACATCGAGGAAGTCGCCCATTCGACCCCCGAGAAAATCATCACCGAGTTCATCGACCCGCTGACGGGTCTGGGCGAAGCGCAAGCCATCAAGATCGCTAACGCGATTGGCCTGCCAGCGGAGTCCACGGCCCAAGCTGTCGACATCTTCCAAAAGCTCTACAAGTGCTACATGGACACCGACGCGTCGCTGGTTGAAATCAACCCGCTGAACCGCAACAGCAAAAACGAGCTGATGGCGCTCGACGCCAAGTTCAACTTTGACCCGAACGCCCTCTTCCGCCACGCCGACATCGTCGCTTACCGCGATCTGGACGAAGAAGATGCCGCTGAAGTCGAAGCCAGCAAGTTCGACCTGGCCTACATCAGCTTGGACGGCAACATCGGTTGCTTGGTCAACGGCGCCGGTCTGGCCATGGCCACCATGGACACCATCAAATTGTTCGGCGGCGAG
>CANFZL010000108.1 GCA_947451205.1 Comamonadaceae bacterium | reverse complement strand
TCTGCGGCTTTGCAGCAATTCGCTGGCCGGGTGGCCATGTCGTGTGTCTCAAGCGCTGCAAGTACATGTTGGGGTGACGATTTTGTTGCTCCACCACCCGAAGGATAAATCATGGTCGTCATCCGACTCTCACGCGGCGGTTCCAAGCACCGTCCTTTCTTCAACATCGTTGTGGCTGACAAACGCGTTCGCCGCGATGGTCGCTTCATCGAGCGTATTGGTTTTTACAACCCACTCGCACGCGGCGGCGAAGAGGCTTTGCGTATTGAGCAAGATCGTCTGACCCATTGGTTGGGCGTTGGCGCACAAGCCTCCGACACCGTCGAGCGTCTGGTCAAGCAAGGCGCCGCTAAGGCTGCCTGAACAGGAACCTCGGTCAACGCATGAGACAGAGTCAGCAGCATGGCAACTGAAAGCCTTCCCGGCCTAAAAGCGGCCGTCCTGCATGACGATGCTATTGAGGTTGGCCGTGTTCTTGACGCCTGGGGCGTGAAGGGCTGGGTCAAGGTGCTTCCGCATAGCGCTGAACCCGATGCTTTGTTTGCAGCCAAAGATTGGCTCTTGCAAGTGCCTGAAGCCAAGTTCCGTCCCGGTTTTTCAGTTTTTTCCGGCACCGTCTCCATCACGCTGGACGAGTGCAAGGTGCATTCGAATACCGTGGTCGCCAAGATCGCCGGTATCGATGACCGAAATCTCGCTGAAGCTTTGCGTGGCGCACGTATTTTCTTGCCGCGCAGCAGCTTTCCTAGCGCCTCCAAAGATGAATATTACTGGGTCGATCTGATCGGCCTAGATGTCGTGAACCGCGAAGGCGTCAGCCTGGGCGCGGTGCGCGACCTCATGACCACCGGCCCGCATTCGGTGCTGTGTGTGGAATACCAAGCCGTCGCTGAAGACGGCACTGAAGCCGCCGCTGAGCGCATGATTCCCTTCGTCGCGGCCTATGTCGACGGCGTGGACATCCCCGGAAAGCGCATCACCGTGGACTGGCAACCCGACTACTGAAGTCAGCCAGCAGTTGAAACACCTGCATGCGTTTTGACGTCATCACCCTTTTTCCTGAGCTGTTTGCGCCCTTTTTGAGCACTGGCGTGACACGCCGTGCCTACGAATCAGGGCAAGTTCAGGTGCGACTCTGGAACCCCCGAGATTTTTCTGAAGGCAGTTATCGCCGTGTCGACGATCGGCCATTTGGCGGTGGTCCTGGCATGGTCATGATGGCCGAGCCGCTGGTTCTGTGCTTGGACGCTATACGAGCCGAACGCGCCATGACCGAAAGCGCGCTTGTTCCCGTCGTGTTGTTTTCACCGATTGGTCAGCCGCTCAAGCACAGCGTGGTTGAAGGCTGGGCGGCTTCTGCGGGCGCTGTGTTGCTGTGCGGTCGCTATGAAGGCGTCGACCAGCGCTTCATTGATGCACATGTGGATTGCCAGATCAGTCTGGGCGACTTTGTGTTATCCGGCGGTGAGATCGCGGCGATGGCCTTGATCGATGCTGTGACCCGATTGCAGCCCGGCGTTTTGAATGACGAAGGCAGCCATCAGCTGGACAGTTTTAACCCGGCCCTCGACGGTTTGCTCGATTGCCCGGCCTACACCCGGCCTGAAAACTGGCGTGGCATCTCGGTGCCTGCTGCGATGTTGTCGGGCCACCATGCCGAGATTGAGCGCTGGCGGCGCGAGCAGCGGCTGGTCCTGACGCGGGTGCTGCGCCCGGAGCTGTTGGATGCGGCCCGTGCCAATGGTCGGTTGACACCACGCGATGAGGCTTTTTTGGCAGCCAAGGCTACGGACATGCTACCCAAACCGTAATTGGCTATAATCGTGGGCTTTTCAGTCCTCTGGCGGCCACTGCAACCACGTGATGACATGTTTCATCATTCCTTGGATTTGCGGTCTTTAGCGTAGCGCGTGCATGAACGAAAAAGTCTGATGGAATTTTTATGAATCTGATCGCAATCCTTGAGCAAGAAGAAATTGCTCGTTTGAACAAAACCATTCCAACGTACGCGCCTGGCGACACCGTCATCGTGAGCGTTAACGTGGTTGAGGGCACCCGTAAGCGTCTGCAGGCGTTCGAAGGCGTTGTGATTGCCAAGCGCAATCGCGGCCTGAACTCCAGCTTCATCGTGCGTAAGATCTCCAATGGCGAAGGCGTCGAGCGGACTTTCCAGCTCTACAGCCCGCTGATTGCTAAGATCGAAGTCAAGCGCCGTGGTGATGTGCGTCGTGCCAAGCTGTACTACCTGCGTAGCCGCAGCGGTAAGTCTGCACGTATCAAGGAAAAGCTGGGCGCCCGTAAAGTGGTTGCTCCAGTGGCACCTGTCGCAGCTTAAGGTACCGGACCTGAGTCCTTCGAAAAGCCGCTCCTCGGAGCGGCTTTTTTTATGGGCTCGTTTTAAAGCCATTCACGATGACGATCACTCGCACCTTGCCATCCTTTGACCCGCGAACCGTCCCGGCGGTGAGCGTAGACACGCATCTGGCCGATGTGCCGGCGCACCAACTCACCCCGGCGGCTTTGCGACAGCGGTTTTTACAACCCCCGGCGTGGACGCCTGAACGCAATACAGAGAAAAAATTCGGCGACCGCGTGCCGGCCTTGGCGGCAGTATTGATTCCTTTGGTCATGCGCGATGAGCTGATGCTGCTGCTGACGGAGCGAGGCAAGAACATGTCGACGCATTCGGGCCAAATAGCTTTTCCGGGTGGCCGTACAGATAAGTCTGATGCGGACGCCGTGCACACCGCCTTGCGTGAGGCGGACGAAGAAATCGGTTTGCCACGCGGGCATGTGGAGGTGCTGGGCACATTGCCAAACTATGTCACAGGCTCCGCCTTCATCGTCACGCCGGTGGTGGCACTGGTCAAGCCCGGTTTTCTGCTGCAGCCTAATCCGGCGGAAGTGGCCGATGTTTTTGAGGTGCCTTTGCGCTTTTTGATGAACCCGGCCCATCACCGTCGGCATGTCTTTGAATTCGAAGGCGCACAGCGCGAATGGCTTTCTATGCCGTACACCAGCGATGCGCCGGATCTGCCGAAGGAGCGTTATATATGGGGTGCAACCGCTGCTATGTTACGTAATTTTTATCGTTTTTTGGCCGCGTGAGTCGCACGTTTAAGGTGGCCGGGCCGTTATGATTTGACATGAGCTTTTTTGCCGTCTTGTTTGCCTTGCTGTTTGAGCAGGCCCGGCCACTCGCCCGGAATAACGCGATTCACACAGGTTTGCGCACCTGGGCCCGATGGTCTAGTCGCAACTTGGATGCTGGCCGCACGCCGCATGGCTGGCTAGCGTGGTCCGCCACTGTTCTGGGCCCGACCCTGCTTGCCTTTGGCATTCACTGGTTGCTATGGAGTGTCCACGGCTTACTGGCGTTTGCTTGGAGCGTGTTGGTGCTTTATATGACGCTGGGTTTTCGCCAGTTCAGCCATCATTTCACCGCCATCCGCGACGCCCTTGAGGTTGGCGACGAAGACACCGCACGCGAACTGCTGGCCGATTGGCAGCAAGTCGACGCCACTCAGTTGCCCCGCAGTGAGATCGTGCGCCATGTCATCGAGCATTCGGTTCTCGCCGCGCATCGCCATGTGTTTGGTGTACTCAGCTGGTTTTCCGTGCTGGCTGCATTTGGCCTTGGCCCAGCTGGTGCAGTGCTGTACCGTATGAGCGAATACGTCTCGCGCTATTGGGCTGACAAGCAGCGTTTGGCGGAGGAGGGCGCGAGCCCAGCCTTGCAGCAAGCGGCTAAGTTAGCCTGGGGCGTGATTGATTTTGTGCCTGCTCGCTTGACGGCAGTCGGTTTTGCGGTGGTGGGCAGTTTTGAAGATGCCATCGACAGCTGGCGCCACTACACCCAGGGGTTTTCGGCCGGCTCAATGGCTGCTTCTGAAAATCGCAACGACGGCGTGGTGCTGGCCGCAACGGCAGGCGCTGTGAATGTGCGGCTGGGCGGGAATGCCTTGAAAACGCCGGTCAAATCCTTCACCGCCGCCGAAGACAGCGACGAGCCAGCGGCAACGCAGGCGACGCCAGGTCGCGAGCCTGAGTTGGCGCATTTGCGCAGTGTGGTTGGGCTGGTCTGGCGCTGTGTCGTGTTGTGGATGGTGTTGCTGGCGTTGTTGACGCTGGCACGCTTGTTGGGCTGACGATTATCGTCAGCCCAAGTCATTACAAATCAATAGCGCGTTTCTGACAGTTCTGCAAACAAGTCGCCATACAAGCGGTAACGGCTGGCACTGATGTTGCTCGGCTTGTCCGTGCTTTTGAGTTCATTGATGACGCCACAACCCGGCTCATGCAAGTGCGTGCAGTTGTAGAACTTGCAATTCTGCGCATGCGCCTTGATGTCCGGCATGTAAGCGGCCAGATGCATCGGTTCGATGTGGTGCAAGCCAAATTCCTGAAAGCCTGGGGAGTCAATCAGCGCTGTCGTTCTGTCCGCGTCAATCCAGTACAGCGTGGTGCTGGTGGTCGTGTGTTTGCCGGAGTTAAGGGCCTGTGAGATTTCGGCCGTCAAGACTTGGGCGTGCGGTATCAGCAAATTGGTCAAGCTGCTTTTGCCGGCACCCGAGGGGCCGAGCACCAAGGTTTTTTTGCCTTGCATCAGCGGCATCAGTGACTGCACCGGCGTTTGCGTTACGTCGTCTGCGGCCTTTGGCTTGATCGCCAGCGAGAGCATCTGGTAACCCATGGCGCGGTAGGGTGCCAGCTTGGTCCAAGCCCGACCAAAGGGTTCTGTCAGATCGCTTTTGTTCAACGCAATGATCGGACGTATGCCGGCGGCTTCAGCGGCAATCAGCGCGCGCGTCAGCTGATTTTCAGAAAACTCCGGCTCGGCCGCCATCAGAATCAACACCTGATCGAGATTGGCGGCGAAGGACTTGGTACGCATTTCATCCTGCCGATAAAACAGGTTGTTGCGGGGCTCGACTTTTTCAATCGTGCCTTCGTCTTCGGAGGGCAGCCAGCGCACGCGGTCACCGACCAGCGCCTGGTTTTTTTTACCGCGTGGGTGGCAGATGAGGCGATCGCCGTTGTCTTTTTCAACCAGTACGTGACGCCCGAAGCCGGCGACCACCAAACCGGCTTCAGTGCCCGAGACGGCGGGCCGGGTATGACCTGCCGGTTTAGCGTTCGGTTTACCTGAGTGTTTCAAACCAGCAGCGCGTCAACCTTGGACGCGCAGAGAAAGTCACTGGCGGAAATGCCGTTCACATCGTGGGTGCTGAAACGCACCGTGCATTGGCTGAAATTGACGGCCAAATCGGGATGATGATTCTCGGCATTAGCGATGAAAGCCACGGCGTTGACGAAGCCGATACTGTGATGAAAGTCTTTGAAGCGAAAGCTTTTTTCCAGAGCGCCATCGATCAGGCGCCAGCCCAGCGGCTGCTCGCCATTGAGCTTGCTCAGCTGGCTGACGATCTCGGTGGCGCTGAGCGCGCGCCGGGGTGCTGCAGCTTGGCTCACGCGGGTGCTCCTGTGGGGCTGGGTTGAATGGCGCTCATGCGTGCCAAGCGCTCAGATGCAGGCGGATGCGAATAGTAAAACTTCACAAAAACGGGGTCAGGCGTGAGCGTGCTGGCGTTGTCCTGATACAGCTTGAGCAGGGCGCTGGACAGGTCGCGGCCATCGGTCTGTCGTGCCGCGTAGGCATCCGCTTCAAACTCATGTTGGCGGGAAAGTTGGGCAAACAGCGGTGAGATAAAAAAGCTGAACAGGGGCACGACCAGCATGAACAGCAGCAAGGCCAGCGCATCGTTGGGCGCGCTCATATTGGGCAGCACACCCAGCGCGGTGTAAAACCAAATTTGCGTAGAGAGCCAACCCAGCAGCGCAAAACCGGCCAAGCTCAGGGCGAACAACATGACGATGCGTTGGATGATGTGTTTGTGCTTGAAATGTCCTAACTCGTGGGCGAGCACGGCGTCGACTTCGGCGGGGCTGAGCTGCTTCAGCAAGGTGTCGTAAAAGACCACGCGCTTGGCGGCGCCGAAGCCAGTGAAGTAAGCGTTGGCATGGGCCGAACGTTTGCTGCCGTCCATCACAAACAGGCCTTTGGCGGCAAAACCGCATCGCTGCATGAGCGCCGTCACACGGGCTTTCAGACTCTCGTCTTCGAGCGGCTTGAACTTGTTAAAGAGAGGCGCGATCACGGTCGGGTAAAGCACCAAAATCAACAGGTTAAACCCCATCCACACGGCCCATGCCCACAGCCACCACAGGCTACCGGCGCTGCCCATCAACCAGAGTATGAGCGCGAGGATGGGCAAGCCCACCACGATGCCGACGATGGTCGATTTCAGCAGGTCAGCCAGCCACAACTTGAAGGTCATTTTGTTGAAGCCAAAACGTTCTTCTATCTTGAAGGTGCTGTAAAGCGTGAAGGGTAAATCCAGTACACCGCTGATGAGGCCAAAGCCTGCCACCAGCGCCAATTGTTGCGCCAGCGGGCTCCACTCAGCCAGCCGTGTGTCAGCCAACAACTGGTTCAAGGCATCGAGGCCGCCCAGCAAGGTCCAGCCGAGCAGCACTGCCGTGCCAAAGGCCAGCTCCAACAAGCCGAAACGGGCTTTGGTGATGGTGTAGTCAGCGGCCTTCTGGTGTGCTTCCAAGGAAATGGTCGCAGCGAAAGCGGCTGGCACGGCATCGCGGTGGCGTGCGACATGGCGGATTTGCCGCGTGCTCAGGTAAAACTTCACCAACAGACCCAGCAACAGCACTGCTGAAAAAACGAGGGTAAAAGCAAGCGAGTAATCAATCATCTTTCGAAGTTTAGGGCATCAGCGAGAATCACCGCATGCTTGACACTGAACACACCCTGAAAAAGTCGGACCAAAACTTGGTTTGGATCGATTGCGAAATGACCGGCCTCGACCCTGAGAAAGAACGCCTGATTGAAATTGCCGTGATCGTCACCGGCCCGCAACTGGTGCCGCGCATTGAAGGCCCGGTGCTGGTGATTCATCAGAGTGACGAGTTGCTGGGGCAAATGGACAACTGGAACAAGGGCACGCACGGCCGCAGCGGCTTGATCGACAAGGTCAAATCCAGCACCGTGAACGAAGCAGAAGCCGAAAAGCAAGTGCTGGCCTTTTTGGCTAAATACCTGCCCAAGGGAACCTCCCCTTTGTGCGGCAACACCATCAGCCAAGACCGCCGTTTTTTGGTGAAGTACATGCCCAAGTTGGAGGCGTTTTTGCATTACCGCAACGTCGATGTCAGCACCTTCAAGGAGTTGGCCAAGCGCTGGCGTCCGGAGGTCTACAGCGCCTTCAAAAAGCGCCAGAGCCACACGGCGCTAGCCGACGTGCACGAGTCGATTGACGAACTCGAACATTACCGCGAACACTTTTTGAAATGAGCCGTGACCGACAGCCAAACGAACGCACAAAGCCCTCAGTATTTCACTGGACTAGTACAAACCCTGAAAGCGTGCCATAATCAGCGACTTGCAGTTGCACAGAGTGCTCTGCATTTGTACATCTACCTCACACTTTTTGGCTCTTACTTTTAGAGTCGCCGCTTCGGGCCATTTCAGTGCCTGATCCGTATATTCGTTTGATGGTTGATGTTTTATTAACCATGAACGAAGCCTTCTGCATCGCAGGGGTGGAGTTTCCTGTTCCTTCGCCAAAAGCGTCGCGGGCAGGTGATTAGTGAGAAAAAACATGACTGACTCTTTTGAGGCTCGTGGCGACTTTTCGTCCGAAACTTCTGACATCTCTTCTGATGTTGAAATCAACCTGGTGCCGGATTTTTCCGACGCGCCTGCGGCCGAGGCATCTTCATTGGAAGCCATCGTCGCTAAACCTAACGGTTTTGTGAAACTGGGCCTAGCCCAAGAACTTTTGCAAGCGGTGGCCGACATGGGTTTCACCCAGCCAACCCCTGTACAGATGGCCACCATCCCGAAAGCCATGCAAGCCCTTGAAGCTGGCAAGACTGACGGCAAAGCCAAGTTCACCGATCTGCTGGTCTCCAGCCAGACCGGTAGCGGCAAGACCGCCGCGTTTTTGCTGCCCGTGCTGCACACCCTGCTCAAGCAACAGGAAGAAGCTGAATTGCAAGAGCGCGCTGAATTCGAACGCCTGAGCGCCGAAGCCATCGCCAAAGGCGAAGCACCGCTGAAGAAACCAAAGCGCAAAGACCCGACCAACACGCGCAACTTCAAGGCCGCCACCCCGGGCGCTTTGATCCTGTGCCCAACCCGCGAACTGGCCCAGCAAGTTTGCGCTGACGCGATTGACTTGGTGCGTCATTGCCGTGGTCTGCGGGTTGCCAACGTCGTCGGCGGTATTCCTTACCAATTGCAAATCGCTAAATTGCAAAACGCTAACTTGGTGGTGGCCACCCCTGGCCGTTTGCTCGATTTGCAGCGCAGCATGCAGATCAAGCTGGACCAAGTTCAGTTTTTGGTGGTCGACGAAGCCGACCGCATGTTGGACCTCGGTTTTGCCGATGACCTGACCGAAGTCAACCAGCTCACGCTGCAGCGTCGCCAGACCATGATGTTCAGCGCTACTTTCGCGCCGCGCATCATGCAATTGGCCACCCGCGTCATGCGCGAGCCACAGCGTCTCGAGATCGATTCGCCGCAAGACAAGCACACCTCCATCACGCAGTC
>CANFZL010000107.1 GCA_947451205.1 Comamonadaceae bacterium | reverse complement strand
TAGTTTTAAATCCAAGGGTTTAATGTGTATCAAATGTAATTGCCAACTTTAAAACTTGTGGTAGACATCTCGGATACGGATGTCTTCAAATTTTTTTTTAGTTCGCAACCTTGGAACAGCGCCATGCTTGAGGTTAGCGCCTCAACTTTCCTAAGATCGACGGCCAATTCAAACACCGTTGGGAAGTTTCACTGCACGTATTGCGAATACGGCAACGGCCTGATGAGCTACATGGCCGAAATTCTGGCGCGAATCAAAACCCGAAGTGATGCTTAGGCGCAGACCACATCATGACCTCACGCTCAGCCTTTGAAAATTGGCTTTCAAAGACTTTGAGCATCGGGCCGTAGTCGAGCCGGAAAGGGGCCTTGAGGTAGGGCCAGTCTGATGCCCAGACGCAGTTTTGGGTGCCAAAGTTCTGCACCAGTTCATCCAAAAACGGACGGACATCCGTGAACGGAAAACCGGCTTTGGAGAATTTGGCGTAGCCCGATATCTTCACCACCGCACGGCCTTCGCGGCCCAGCGCGAGCAAGGACTGAAAAGCGGCTTGCCGGGTGTCGGCGTCAATGGCGGGGCGACCGCAATGGTCGAACATCAACTTCACATCGACGCGCTTGAGCATGGGCATGAACTGAACCAGCTGGGCGTTTTCGACTTGAAACTGCGCCCACATATCCAGCACTTTCAAACGCTGGAGCAAGGGTTCAATGTCGGCGTAATGCGCAAAACCATGCAGCGAGGGGTTGAAGGCAAGGCCAATGACGCCGCCTGACTTGAGCTCGACCAAGGTGTCTAGCGGGCAGTCATTGGGCACCACGGCAATGCCCTTGAACTTTCCGTTGCCGGTTTGGATGGCGTCCAGCATGCAGCGGTTGTCTGTGCCGTAGCCGGAGTTAGGCCCGACCAGCAACGCGTGCTCTACCGCGTAGCAAGCCATCAGCTGCTGGAAATAAGCCGCGTCGCCCATTTCTTGACCGGCCGGGCGGTAGGCCACGTCTGCCCGATAAGGAAACCGGGCGGGGTCCAGAACATGGCAGTGAGCGTCAATCTTTCTTTCCGTCAGAACGCTCATGGTCGGGGCTTCAAAAAGTGGCTAAGACGGCTTGTTTCAATTCGTCGGTGATCTCGGGCATGACGCCGAACCACGACTTGAAGGCGGGGCGCGCCTGGTTCAGCAACATGCCTAAACCGTTGCTGGTCGTGTTGCCACGCAGGCGGGCGGCTTCCAGCAAAGGGGTTTCGAGCGGGATGTAGATGGCGTCTGAGACCATGGCTGACTTGGGCAGGGCGTCCAGGCTCAGATCCAGTGGCGGCTGACCATACATGCCTTGGTTGGTGGTGTTGACCAAGAGCGCACAGCCTTCCATGGCGCTGTTGCGTTCTGCCCAAGGAACGACTTTGACGATGTGTTCATAGCCGGCCGCCAAAGCCTGCGCTTTGTCGAGCGTGCGGTTCACCAGTCGAATCTCTGTCGCCCCTTGATCGATCAAGCTGAGCACCACGGCTCGAGACGCGCCCCCAGCGCCCAGCACGACGATCGGCCCGGCATCAGCACGCCACTCGGGATTGGCGTCTTTCAGGCTTTGAATGTAGCCGTAGCCGTCATGGTTGAAGCCATGCAGGCTGCCGTCTGGCTGCACCACGATGCAGTTGATGGCACCCATGCGCAGGGCCAAAGGGTCCACGACGTCCATCAACTTGAGCGCCTCAACCTTGTGTGGCTGGGTCACATTGCAACCCGCTAACCCTAATGCGGACAGGCCACGGATAGCTGCTTCCAGGTTCTTCGCTTCAACCGGAAAGTGGCCGTAAGCCCCTCGCAAGCCGTGCTGGGCGATCCAGTAGTTGTGAAGAATCGGGGAGCGGGACTGGTTGATGGGCATGCCCATCACGCCGGCCAATGTGAATTTTCTGTTGTCCATGGGTACGCGAAGAGTCCTGTTATTTTTTGTTGACTGGCGGCAAGATGCTGGTCACAACCTGCTTGCCGGCGACCACTTTGGTCATGTAGCTTTCACGGTCAAGGTCGCCTTTGTCGTCGTAGCTGATGTCGAGCAAGAGGCCGGGAGTTGCTTTGGCCGACAGGCTGAGATTTTTCATGGCAGCTGCAAAAGCCTTGGAGTCGAATTTGCCGATTTTTTCGGTCACGGCCTTGACAGTGTAGATGCCGATATAGCCTTTGAGGCCGTTGTGGTCGGTCTTGGACTTGTACTCGCGTTGGTAGGCAGCGTCGAATTTCTTGACGTTGGCTTGAGGCGCATCAGCCGTCAGGCCCACATGTGCAATGGCGCCATTGGCAGCGTCTCCGGCAAGCTCGATGACCTTCTGACTGGTCAGAGTGGTTTCACCAATGATGGGTTTTTGGTAGCCTTGTTTTTTGAGTTCGCGCAGCAAACGGGCGGACTCTTCTTCGTTGGAATAGACAAAAACGGCATCGCTGTTGGTTTGCTTGACCTTGATGACGGCGCTGCTGAAGTCGACTTGGCCGGGTTCTGTGGAAACGTCTGCTCCGACTTTGATGCCTTGGGCTTCGAGAGCTTTCATGATCAGGTCACGGCCACCTTTGCCAAAGTCGTTGTTGACATAAATCACGTCGACGGCTTTGGCCTTGACGGTGTTTTTGATGTAACCCGCAATCTTGGGCATGGCGGTGGATTGGGTGAAGGACGTTCTGAAAACGTAGGGGTTGCCTTGCTCCGTGATGGCAGCCGCTTCGCCGCCCGTGAAGTTAGGAATTTCTGCGCGACGGGTGGCCGCCATGCTGACCATGATGGAGCCGGAAAACACCGGGCCCATGACGACGTAGGCTTCGTTGTCGACAGCTTTTTCGGCCAGCCCTTTGGCCACGCCGGGGTTGGACTGGGTGTCGCTGGAGGTGTAGTCAATCTTGCGGCCCAAGATGCCGCCTGCGGCATTGATTTCTTTGACGGCGAGCTTCATGCCGTTGTCAAAATTGGTGCCAGAGGTGGCGCCGGTGCCGCTGAGTTCAACCAGCCCGACGATTTTGACCGTCTGGGCCTGAGCCGCGCCAGTGGCCAGCAATGCACTGACCAATGCCAATTTTAAAAATGTTTTCATGCCTGTCTCCATGTTGTAAGGGCCTTCAAAAGTCGGCCATTATCTATGGGGAATTAGCACGCTGACAAGGTAGCCGTTCTTCTTGCGTGATAACCCTTGGGTACTAGGCGAGGGCCTTCAAGTCAGCTTCAATTTCGGCCAGCAGCAATCTGAGTTGCTCATAGTCGACGGGTTTGACTAAGTGGTAGTCAAAGCCTGCCGAGAGTGAGCGGGCTTTGTCGCTGGCTTGACCGTAGCCCGTCAGCGCAATTATTTTGCTGTGTTCTAGGTGGGGTAACACGCGCAATTTTTGAGCCAGTTCAGTGCCGTCCATGTCGGGTAAACCAATGTCCAGAATGAAAATGTCTGGGCAGTCCCCGTCGTCACTGACCTGCTGCAGCGTCGACTGTCCGTCAAAGCTGACAGACACTTGGTAGCCGTCCATTTGCAACAGCATGGCGAGTGTTTGGGCCGCGTCGACGTTGTCATCGACCAAGTGCAGTTGGAAGGCGTGGCTGCTCGCGATGGTCAATGCTGCAGGCTCTTGGACCACTAAATCGGCCATGCTTGCGGTGGGAAAAAACACGTTAAAGCACGAGCCCTTGCCTATCCCAGGGCTCTCTGCAGAGACTCGCCCAGCATGCATTTTGACCAGACTTTTCACCAAGGCCAATCCAAGACCCAGGCCACGTTGGTGTCGGTCGGAGGTACGCTCACCCTGGGTGAAAAGGTCAAATATTTCAGGCATCAGGTCGGCGTCAATGCCGCAGCCGTTGTCGCCCACCGTCATGCACAGTTCGTCGTTTTCAATCACGACGCGCAGACTCAGGTAACCGCCATCCGGGGTGTATTTGGCCGCGTTGTTTAACAAGTTGCTGGTGATTTGAACCAGCCGGGCATGGTCACCGCTGACCGGTAACGGGCCGGGTGGCAGTGAGACGGTGAGGTGATGCTGACACGACTCGATGAGGGGGCGAATCTGCTCTAGGGCGATCGCCACCACGTTGGCGAAGTCGATCGTTTCCAGCTTGAGCGTGACATGTCCGCGCGTGATTCTGGAGAGGTCAAGCAAGTCGTCAATGATGCGCGCCATGTGCTTGGCTTGGTTGCCAATGATGTGGCCGGTGCGGTGAACCAGCGGGTCGTCTTGGGCCACCAGTTTGAGCACATCAGCGCCGGTCATGATGGGAGCCAACGGATTGCGCAACTCGTGTGCCAGCATGGCGACAAATTCGTCTTTGCGTTTGTCCGCGCGTGTCAAAGCGTTGGCCAGGTCGGTTAATTTTTCCCCTTCGCGGGTGAGGGCTTGGCGTTGCTCATATAGCCGGTCCAACATCTGATTGATCGAAGAAGACAGGCTGGCGATTTCTTCAGTGCCCGTGATTTCTGCGCGCTCTTGGCTCAGGCCGTCCCGGACCAAGTCTCGGGCAAACAGTTGCAGTTTTCTGAGGTCGCGGGTGAGCAATGCCGCCATGTGCGACCCACCGAACACAACCGCAAAAAAAAGACCCAGAACAAGCAATGAAATGGGCAGGTACAAAGGCGTCAGTGGCCTGTTGCTGTCCAGCGGTGAAGCGCCTTGAATACGAAAGTCCAGTGCGCTAAACACCGCAGGCACGTTGACCGGATTGGTCTGGGTTGGCTCCGCTGCACGGGGTGGGCCCCAAAGCAGCTTCATGTGTTCGTCAGTTTGCAGGGCACTCAGCGCTATCTTGTACAGAAGTCCACCCTCAGGGGTTTTGGTGCGCGGATAAAGCAAGGGGGCCAGCGCGACCAATTCTGGTTGGTTGTCATTCAAGAAAATGGCTGAAGCAGGTCGGCCCAGCAGGAGTTTTTGGCGCAGCCAAGTCCGTTGTGCCGTGCTGAATTTCCCGTTGTTACTGGCGATTTCAACCCCCTCAAAGTCGGTGAAAAGGACTTCGACAGGTATGCCGTTGACTTGTTTGATACCGGCCAGAAAGGGCTCTAAATAGGTTTCTTTGCCAGCGCTGTCGACGAGCCCGGTGGCCAAAATCGTGCTGCCTGCGACCTCCGACATGCGGGCCGCCAATGCGGTCAGATTGAGTCCGATTGTTTGCGCATGAAATTGCCGCTCGCGTGCGGCGAGTTCGTTCATGGCGTCTTCATGCTGGCGCGTCAGCAGCCACCAAGACGCCAGCGATGTCAGGAGCAGCGCACCCGCAGCCAGTCCGGCTGCCGCCAATGCAAAGCGCCGGGCCAAACTCTTGGGGAGTGACGCTCTTTTCAGCATGCGTTGATGTGGCTCAAGCGGGAACCAGTACACCGTCTTCACGGTAACGGGCCATCAGCAGTTGTTGGCTGTCAAAGGCTTCGTGTCGGCTGGCGGTAAAGGCCGGGGCATATTTCCTGACCAAGCCTTGGTGTGCAGGCATGCGCTCAAGGGCTCGACGCACGGCACTGCGGTCTGTTGATTTCGCCTGCTGAATGGCTTTGGCCAAAAGGTGCACGGCGTCATAGGCGTGCGCCACGCCCACCGGACTTTCAATGTCTTCGATGCGTTTGATGCCCATGGCTCCTGCTGCTGACATGAAACGCTGGAGCTCGGCGGGGCGAGCGTTGAAGAAACTGAAGGTTTGGATCACCGAAAAATCAACATCTTTGAGTGCGGGACCGGCTTCATTGAAAAAGCGCCCCCCTGTGACACCCCAGTGGCTGATGATCGGAATGCGTTTACTTGCCGGCAGTGCCGCGACTTCACGCACCAAGAGTGCGGCTTCATTGTCGTTGGCGACCAGCACAATGGCCTCGGCGCCTGCATTGAGAATTCGTAAATAGCGATCTACCAAAGATGCCACCTGCCAGTTGTACCAAGCCGTTTCAACAATCACAGGGGCGTGGTTGGCCGCAACATATTTGTCGACAGCGACCTGATTGCTGCGACCCCACGAGGTGTTGGTGAGCAACAGGCCAACTTTGTCGAAGCCGCGTTGGCTCGCACTTTTCAGCATGTAAGGCATCGCCAAACTGTCGCGCAAGGAAATCCTAAAGACGTAGTTTGGTTTGGAGCCGTTGTCGATGATGGCATCGGCTGAAGACCAGACGGCCATGAAGGGCAACCTGACTTGTTGAAGGATGGGCAACTGCTCAATGACGACTGGGCTGAAACGCCCGCCCAGCACGGCCACCAGCTGAGGCATGGCGGCTAATTCTTTGATGTTTTTGACACCCCGTGCAGGTATGGATCGGTGGTCACGTATCACCACATCGAGCGGACGCCCGCCAAGCACGCCGCCCGCGTGGTTTATCTCGTGCATGGCGATTCGCGTTCCCATCTCAATCGCTTGGGCGGAGGTGCTGTTGCCCAACCCAAACTCGCCGTCTATTCCAATCAGTACCGGCTTGGCATCTTGTGCCTTGAGCATTGGGTGTGAGACCAGCAATCCAGTTAGAAAACCGAGCGTCTTTCTGCGCGATATTTCGCTAAAGACAGAGCCTGATTGAAGGGGCTTGACGGTGTAGGTGTGCAGCGGTGATGGACTTTTTTGTGGCATTGGCCATCGGTTGAGTTAGCTCGCAATTCTCACCGAAAAACACCACAATCACAACAAAAGCGACTACTCAGAGAGGTAACAATTTCGTAACAGATTTGTAACCAAGTCGTATCACTTTAAATTTCTTCAGGCCGTGGCGGTCTCGATCTGATCGGTCAACGCTAACCAACGTTCTTCAAGTTGCTGCAACTCGGCGTCGACGGCTTTGAGGCGCTTGCCGGCTTGGGCCATGTCAGCAGCCACCGTGGTGGAGGCCAGTTTGGCTTCCAAGGGTTCGCGTTCAGCGGTCAAGGCTTTCATCTGCTGGTCAACTTTGTCGAGTTCCTTTTTCAAGGGCTTGACGGTGTCCGAACTCTTAGGCGTTGCGGCCGCTGCTTTGACGGCTGTGGCGGCTTGTGTCGCGGCGACGTTGGCTGATTTTTTAGCGACGTCACGTTGGCGCTTGGCTTCGTCGAGCAGGTAGCGTTGGTAGTCGTCGAGGTCGCCGTCGAACGGTGCCACACCGCCGTGCGAGACCATCCAGAATTCGTCGCAGACGGCGCGCAGCAGGGCTCGGTCGTGGCTGACCAGCATGACTGTGCCTTCAAACTCGTTGAGGGCCATCGACAAGGCTTCGCGGGTGGCCAAATCCAAGTGATTGGTGGGCTCATCGAGCAGCAAGAGGTTAGGGCGCTGCCAAACAATCATGCACAGCACCAAACGGGCCTTTTCGCCGCCGCTCATGCTGCCGACGGTCTGCTTGACCATGTCACCACCGAAGTTGAACTGACCCAAAAAGCTGCGCAGGTCTTGTTCGCGGGTTTGCTGGCCGCTGATCTTGCCGGCTGCCGTGACTTCTTTCACCAAGCGGATCATGTGCTCAAGCGGGTTGTCGGCGGGCCGCAGCACGTCGAGTTCTTGCTGCGCAAAGTAGCCGATGTTCAGGCCTTTGCCCTCAAGCATCTCGCCTTCAATCGGGGCCAGCGCCCGCGCCACGGTTTTCACCAATGTCGACTTACCTTGGCCGTTGGCGCCCAAAATACCAATGCGCTGACCGGCCAGCACAGACTTGCTGACGTTCTGCACGATGACGGTGGGCGGTGTGCCTTCTGGCGCGTCTTCAGGGGCAGGGTAGCCAAAGTAGGCGTTCTGCATCGAGAGCATCGGATTCGGCAGGTTGGCCGGTTCTTTGAACTCGAAGGTGAAATCAGCTTCGGCCAGCAGCGGTGCAATCTTCTCCATGCGGTCGAGTGCTTTGACGCGACTTTGTGCCTGCTTGGCTTTGCTGGCCTTGGCCTTGAAGCGGGCAATGAACTTTTGCAAGTGTGCAATTTTGTCTTGCTGCTTGTTGAAAGCGCCTTGTTGCAGGGCCATTTGCTCGGCGCGCAGGTCTTCAAACTTGCTGTAGTTGCCGCCGTAGCGCGTGAGCTTGGAACTTTCAATGTGGACGGTGACGTCGGTCACGGCGTCCAGAAATTCGCGGTCATGGCTGATGACCAGCATGGTGCCTTGGTAGCGCTTGAGCCAAGCCTCCAGCCAGACCAAAGCGTCCAAGTCCAAGTGGTTGGTCGGCTCGTCGAGCAGCAGCAGGTCAGACGGGCACATCAGCGCGCGCGCCAATTGCAGGCGCATGCGCCAGCCGCCTGAAAAGCTGTTGACCGGGTTGTCGAGTTCGCTGAGCTTGAAGCCGAGGCCAAGAATCAAAGCCTGTGCGCGGGCTGGTGCGTCGTGCGCGCCAGAGTCGTAGAGGTTCATGTAGGCGTTGGCCATGCGGTCGCCGTCGCCGCTGGCGTCTGCGGCATCGACTTCGGCTTGTGCCGCGAGCAACACAATGTCGCCTTCGATCACGTAGCTGGTGGCGCTTTGCTCTGTCTCTGGCATGTCCTGAGCAACCTGAGCCATGCGCCATTGCGCCGGAATGTAGTAGTCGCCGCCGTCTTCATGCAGGGTGCCGTTGAGAATCGCAAACAGCGAGGACTTGCCCGCGCCGTTACGGCCGACCAAGCCGATTTTTTCGCTCGGGTTCAGGCTGATCGACGCGCTGTCGAGAATCACTTTGGCGCCACGGCGCAGCACCACATTTTTAAGG
>CANFZL010000106.1 GCA_947451205.1 Comamonadaceae bacterium | reverse complement strand
GGTCAGTTGCACCCGACTTTGCGCGCAGATGCGCGCGTGGTCTGCATCGAAGGTGTCAACGCACGCTCGCTGACGGCTGACGATTTGGTCGAGCACCACAGCCGCGCGCTGACGGTTCAGTTGGATGCAGCAGAAGCCGAGGGCACGCTGCAAGACCATCCGGAATTGTTGGCTGCGCTGGACGCTGACTTTGACCCGGTGTTTGACTTCCTCACCGGTGATTTGTCTTTCATTTCACTCACCCTGGTGTTGCCGGCGGTCGTGCGTTTGCTCAAGCCCGGTGGCGACTTGCTGATGCTGGTCAAACCGCAGTTTGAATTGCAGCCGGGGCAGATTGGCAAGGGCGGCATTGTGCGCGACCCGACTCACTTCGCCTTTGTGGAGCAGCGGCTGCGCGACTGTTGCGCCGAACTGAACCTCGAGGTGTTGGCCTGGATCGACTCGCCGATTGACGGCGGCGATGGCAACCGCGAATTTTTCATCCAAGCGCGTAAAGGCTTGGAGGCCTTGGGTGAAGACAAGCCCTTGCCGGCAGCACCTGCGCGTCAGGCTGTCAAGCGGGTGCCGCGCAGTGCGACTCGCAGCTTGCTCGATGCCATGGATGAAGATGGCGAAGCCGCGCACGCGGGTCAGCCTGGTCCTGCGCGCAGCAAGAAGCGCGAGAAGAAAAATCTCGCTGAAAAAAATAATGCATAAATGCTTGAGTGAATGCCATGACACTGCCGATCAGCTTCGAATTTTTCCCGACCAAGACGCCTGAAGGCGCAGCCAAGCTGCGCGTCACGCGACAGCAGTTGTACGCGTTCAAACCGGAGTTTTGTTCTGTCACGTTTGGGGCTGGCGGCTCGACGCAAGAAGGCACGTTTGCCGCGGTCAAAGAAATCTTGGCCGAAGGCGTTGAAGCGGCTTCGCACTTCTCATGCGTAGGCGCGACCAAGGCAACCGTGCGCGAACAGCTGGCCCAGTTGCAGGCCATGGGCGTGAAGCGCCTGGTGGCCTTGCGCGGTGACTTGCCGAGCGGTTTTGGCATGGGCGGTGAGTTCCATCACGCCAGCGATCTGGTGGCCTTCATTCGCGCTGAGACAGGTGACGCTTTTCACATTGAAGTGGCGGCCTACCCTGAGATTCATCCGCAGGCGAAATCCGCCGAGGCAGATTTGCAGGCCTTTGCCACCAAGGTCCAAGCCGGCGCCAATGCGGCGATCACGCAGTATTTTTTCAACAGCGACGCCTACTTTCGGTTTGTCGATGACGCCTACAAACTAGGCGTTGACGTACCGGTGGTGCCCGGCATCATGCCGATCACCAGCTCAACACAACTGATGCGTTTTTCAGACGCCTGCGGTGCCGAGATTCCACGCTGGATCCGGCTGCGCCTGCAAGGCTATGGCGACGATATCGAATCGATCAAGGCTTTTGGTCTGGACGTCATCACCGATCTGTGCGACCAGCTCAACATGGCCGGCGTGCCAGGGATTCATTTCTACACCATGAATCAGGCCGGCGCGACGTCTGAAATCATTCGGCGATTGAAACTGGCCTGATGACCTTCTAAATTACTTCTTGCGTACTAAGTACTTGGTGGCTGTGTTAATGTTTTCGCTTTCCGTCAAAAGTGAAGGTGAGTACACGGCATGTTTTTCAGGTTTAAAACAAAGTTTTTACCGGCTGTGGTGATGGGCTGTGGGCTTGCCTTCGTTGCCGTTTGCGTGACACCGGTGGCGCACGCAGCCAAATTGACGCTGGACAACGGCGATCAAATTTCGGGTGAGATAGTCAGTTTGCAAGACGAGTTGCTGACTTTGAAGTCGCCGCTGTTTGGTCGGGTCAAAATTCCTTGGGACAAGGTGGTTGAGTTGCGGTCGGATGATGGTATTCGGATTGAACTGGCCGACGGTACACAACTGCAGGGTCAGCTGGTATTGCAGCCCGACGGGCGCGTGGTGGTGGCGCCAAAGCAGCCCAGCCCGGTCGTTCAAATGATGCGCTCGGATCTAGTCCGGCTCAACCCGCCAATCATTGATCCCTCTGTCAAATATTCTGGTCGCGCAACGTTGGGCGGCACCTTCAATCGTGGCAATACCAACGACGACATGTTGAACTTGGACGCTGAGTTGGTGGCCAGAACGCCGGACAAGCGCTATGTCATCAACATGGCGGTCAACGAGGCAAAGTCTTTTGGCTTCACGACCTCATCGAGGCGGTTGTTGGCGGCGCAACACGACATTTTTCTGAGTCAGAAAAACTATGTCTTTGTGAATGCGCGGGCGCAGAGCGATGTGCTGGCCAATTTGAGCCTGCGGACCTCTCTGGGTACGGGTTATGGCCGACAAATTATAGAAAACGAGCAGACGAAATTGTCAACCGAGGTGGGCCTGAGCTATGTCCGTGAGAAGTATGAAATTGCCCCTGAACGCAGCTATCCAGCCCTGAGTCTGGCGCTGAACTATGAGCACAAATTCTTCGACAATGCGATGGTGTTTTTTAACAACACCCACATGACCGCTGGGCGCCATGAGAGCGCCAGCACGCTGGTCACCAACAAACTGGGCTTGCGGGTTCCGATTGCCAATGGCTTGAACCTCACCACGCAATTCAACGTGGCTTATGACAGTTCACCCCCTCCGGGGATTAAGCCGACTGACAGCAGTCTGATCTTTGGTGTTGGTTATGTGTTTTAGGGTTTAAATCAACGCCCCAAGTACTGCTGCACGGTGTCCCAAGCGACTTGCTGCAAATGCGCGGCAACTTCAGGGGTGAGGCCCGCGTTGTACTTCAGGCCCACAGGTGACTTTTTAAACAAGGCTGCGTAGGTGGTGGCTGCTGCTAAGTACGTGCCTGCCGGGCTCGGATGGCGTTTGTCGGCAACATAGAGATTGAGCTCTGGTCGCTGAGCGATCGAACGTGCAAAAGCCAGCCCGGCCGGGATCACCAAAGCCTGATTGGCATTGCCAGCCACGGTATACGCGTCGGCCAGACTTTGCGTCATGTCCGGTGCATCTTGATACGCCCACGACATGAAAAACACCGGCACGGCACCATGTTTGCGTACGGTGTCGCTGTGTTTTTTGGCGTACTCAGTGAAGACTTCTTTCAAGGTTGGGTGAATGGGGCACTGGCTGCAGTCCATCATGACGGCGACCTCAAACAGTTTGTCGCCAGCCGGGTTGAAGACCACCCGGTTGTTCTCGACAAAAGAGTATTTGCCAATGCCGTTCGGGCGGAAGTAAGACTCGACGTCATGCCAGTCAAAACCGGAGCCGCTGATGGTGACGGACGAGCCCCGGTACTTGTGCCCTTTGAGCCCCTCGCTCACCATGTTGGCGACGTGGCCGTGCACGCTGTTGTTGTAATAAAAAAAGCTGTTGCCGATGTAGATAACTGACGCTGGTGGCACAGAGCCGATGTCTTTGATGTTCGGTTTGACCTGCGCCGAAACGGCTGCGACTAGGCCGAGGGACAGCGCTATGGCTAAGACGGCGTTGGTGAGTTTGCGGCTGAGTGTCATGAGGTCTCCGATGGTTTTATAAATGCCGGCCCTATTTTGAGCCTTGATCGGTCACAGAAGCGAGCTTTTACGCAGGCTCGTCTGGCTTCTGACCGGTGTAAAAATTTGGCCACTTGTGCATCACCACGCTGCGCTCGGCGGCATAGGCGTAGCAACTGTTGATCTTGACGGGCTGGCCTTCGGCATTCAGCGCATCGGGCCTGTCCATGCGCAGTGTCGTGAGCGACTGAAAAGCAGTTGTCCCCATGGGGATCAGCAGTTGCATCAGGTGGGTGCAGCTGTTGGCACCGGCCAAACGGCGCGTCACCTCCGCGCTCCAACCGGCCGCAATGCGCATGCCCTTGAGGGTTTGTAGCGTCTCTCCGGCGGCAAGACAATCGGTGTACGGCGCGGCATCTGTGAAAGCGAAAACATCGTGGACCAGCATGTGGTCATCAAAGACAAGTTTGACGCCCATGTCATGAAGCGGCGCGTGGGCCGGAACCACTTTGGTGCCGTTAGGAACTCGGAACTCATGGGGCTTGCGGTCGGTGACGCGTCCTTCGACTTCAAACAGGCCATCGGAGCGCCGCCATCCGCGCATGTCAATGCGCCGGAAATGCAATTCTTCTCGGGTCAGGGGGTCGTTTGGCTTCAGACTTTCAGTCGCGTCAGACAAGGAATTTTTCATCTTTGAAAATATACCATTCAGGGCGGGTGAACGCGTGATGGACACATCGCATGGCGACGACCTTTGATCTTGAAGGGGCTCTCAGTTTTTCCCTGAAACTTCTATACTTCCACAACTTTCAGTAATTCCTGAAATTTGGAGAAGTTATGAATCTGGCCCCTTTGACCCAGCGTTTCGTTTTGCACTTTGGTGAAATGGGCAGCCGTTGGGGCATCAACCGCACCGTCGGGCAGATTTACGCCTTGTTGTATGTGTCCCCGCGCGCGCTAAATGCCGATGACATCGGTGAAGCACTCGCCTTTTCGCGCTCCAACGTCAGCATGGGCTTGAAGGAGTTGCAGTCTTGGAATCTGGTGCGACTGCAGCATTTACCGGGTGATCGGCGTGAGTATTTTCAAGCGCCTGAAGACGTCTGGGCGATCTTCAGGACGCTGGCCGAAGAGCGGCGAAAGCGTGAGATCGACCCGACGCTGTCGATGCTGCGCGAAGCGCTGATGGAGCAACCGACGAACGAGGACGATATTCATGCCCAAGCGCGCATGAAACAGATGCATGATCTGGTCGAGTTGATGACGGGCTGGTTGGCTGAAGTCCAAAAAATGGATTCGGCCACGTTGATCAGTTTGATGAAGATGGGCACCCAAGTGCAAAAGCTGCTGGAGCTCAAAGACAAGGTCAAGGCCAGTTTCGGCGGGCGATCGACCGAGTCTTCTGCCATTGCCAATAAAACCACTGAAGAGAGCTAAGCCAAATGGAACACCTAGACGCTTTTCTGCTCGCGCGCATTCAGTTCGCAGCCAACATCACCTTCCACATCCTGTTCCCGACGATATCTATTTCGCTGGCTTGGGTGCTGCTGTTTTTCAAGCTGCGTTTCATCAAAACCGGCGAGCACCACTGGATGGACGCCTACCAGTTCTGGGTCAAAATTTTTGCGCTGACCTTTGCGCTGGGGGTGGTCAGCGGCATCACCATGAGTTTTCAGTTTGGCACCAACTGGCCGGGTTTCATGAACACGGTTGGCAACATCGCCGGGCCGCTGCTGGCTTATGAAGTGCTGACCGCGTTTTTCTTAGAAGCCACCATGCTCGGCGTCATGCTGTTCGGGCGGCAACGGGTGAGTGAGCGTGTGCACACCTTGGCCACCTTTTTGGTGGCGGCGGGCACGACGATGTCGGCCGTCTGGATCCTCGCGCTTAACTCATGGATGCACACGCCGGCCGGGTTTGAAATGATCAACGGGCAGGCGCATGTGACCAGCTGGCTGCAGGTGATATTCAACCCATCTTTCCCCTACCGCTTCAGTCACATGTTGTTGGCTTCAGGCTTGACGGTGTCGTTTTTGGTGGCTGGTCTGTCGGCTTATCGCTGGCTCAAAAATGACCGCGGCCCTGATGTCCGTGCCGCCTTGCGAACCGGGGTTTACCTCGCCGCTTTTTTGATTCCGGTGCAAATCCTGGTTGGCGATGCGCACGGACTGAACACGCTCGAGCATCAGCCGGCCAAAGTGGCGGCGATGGAGGGCATCTGGGAAACACAAAAAGGCGCACCGGCGGTATTGTTCGCCCTGCCGAACAAGGAGACGCGCTCGAACGATTACGAAGTGGGGATTCCCGGTTTGGCTTCGCTGTACCTGACGCACAGTTGGACTGGTGAAATCAAGGGCCTGAATGATTTTGAGGGCTTGCATCCGCCCGTGTCACCAGTGTTTTGGGCTTTTCGGGTGATGGTCGGTACCGGCATGCTGATGCTGCTGGTGAGCTGGCTCAGCGTCTGGCAACTCAAGCCTTGGCAGCGGCTGAGTCCTGGCCAAGCTAGGTGCGAACTGAAAGACTGGCAGGCGCGGATTTTGGTGGCGATGACTTTCGCCGGTTGGCTGGCCTTGATTGCCGGCTGGTACGTGACAGAAATTGGCCGTCAGCCTTGGCTGGTAACTGGCGTCTTGAAGGCCGCAGACGCAGCGTCCAAAGTGCCGGCGGCGCACATCGGCCTGACGTTGACGTTGTACTTGCTGCTGTACGCAGTGCTGTTGTCGGCTTACGTGTCGGTGCTGTTTTACCTAGCCCGCAAAGGAACACAGGCGCATGATGACACGCCGCCCCACAATCCGAACACCAAGGAGGGCTTGAGCCATGGTTGATTTCATTCCAGACCTGACCCAACCAGCCGGTTGGATGCCGATTGTTTTCATGGGTGTCATGGGGCTGGCGATGCTGGCGTATGTGATTTTGGACGGCTATGACCTCGGCGTGGGCGTGCTGATGCGCCGCGCCAATGAGGACGACAAAGACGCCATGATCGCCAGCATCGGTCCCTTTTGGGACGCCAATGAAACTTGGCTTGTGCTGGGCATTGGTATTTTGCTGACGGTCTTCCCGCTGGCGCATGGCGTGATTCTGGGCGCGCTGTATTTGCCGGTGGCGTTCATGCTGATTGGCCTAACGCTGCGCGGTGTGGCGTTTGACTTTCGCGTCAAGGCGCGGGCGCAGCACAAGCCGGCCTGGAACCGCGCGTTTTATGCGGGTTCCTTGCTGGCCGGCTGGTCGCAGGGCTACATGCTGGGTTCGCTGGTGACGGGCTTTGCGGGCGACATCTGGTCGATGCTGTTCAGCGCGGCAATTGGTTTGGCGCTGGTGGCGGCTTACTGCCTGTTGGGCGCGGGTTGGCTCATCATCAAAACAGAAGGGGCGCTGCAGCTGAAAGCTGTGCAATGGGCACGTGGTAGTTTGTGGTTCACCGCGGCGGGCATCGCCGCCATTTCCTTGGCCACACCGATGGTGAGCCCGGCTATTTTTGCCAAATGGTTCTCTTTTCCCAATATCTTTTTGCTGTCGCCGATTCCGTTGGCCACACTGACTTTGTTGCTCATCATCGGCCGCAGCCTGAAGCGCTTGCCAGAGCGGTTGGCGCAGGGGAATGAGTACGGCGCATGGGTTCCCTTTGGCGCCACCATCGGGGTGTTTTTGCTGGCTTTTTACGGCTTGGCTTACAGCCTGTTTCCGTGGCTGGTGATAGACCGCATCCATGTGTGGCAAGGCACGATCGCACCGGAGTCCATGGGCGTGATTTTGGTCGGTGCGGTGGTGGTACTGCCGATGATCATCGGCTACACGGTATTTGCTTACCGGGTGTTCTGGGGCAAGAGCACTGCTCTTAAATACTGAGGCGTCAGGTCGGGTCTGACTGAAACTTCAGCCAGAACCCTTCACAAAGTCTTCTGCGTTCAACCGCCGTGTTCGAGGCCGAAAGAAGCGTGCCGGTCTTGCCCGAGTTTGGCCACCATTTGCGGCAAAGCCAGCTGCAAATCAGCCTTCAGCGTATGCGGCGGATTGATGACAAACATACCGCTCGCAGGCAGGCCCGGGCGAATCACTTCCCCCGCCGTGTCGGTCACCAATTTGCTCGACTTCACCGTCAGGCTGGCATTCAGCCAGCTGCGTCCCGCCTTGACGGCCAGGGTCTTGAGCTTGCGGGGCAGGTCATGCGCTTCAGGGCGCGGAATGATCGGGTACCAAACCACATAAGTGCCGGTGGCAAAACGCTTGACAGCGTCGGCCATGCAAGCGCTCACGCGGGCATAGTCGCTCTTGATTTCATAGCTGGGGTCGCAAAACACCATCGCCCTACGAGCTGGCGGTGGCAAAAAGGTCTTGAGCACTTCAAAACCGTCTTCACGCGACACCGTCACTTGGCGGCCAACGCCGAGCTGTTCAATATTGCCCGCCAGTGATTTGAAATCCGTCGGGTGTAATTCAAACAGCTTGAGCTTGTCGCGGCCACTCAAAAACTGCTGCTCAATAAAAGGTGAGCCGGGGTAGATCTTTAAATGAGCTGCTTCACCGGTCTGTGCGAACTGCGGATTCAGCGCCTTCAGCACGTTCAAATAGTCCTGCAATGCAGGTGCCAGTACGTCGGGTGCGGCGGCTACGGCGGGCTTGCGGGGCTTGGCATCAGGGGCAGGCGATGCCGGCGGGGCAATCAGTTTGAGCACACCTTCCAGCGCCTCGCCGCTGGTTTCGGTGTAATCACCATCCAGACGGTAAAGGCCGGCGCCGGCGTGCGTGTCAATCACGGTCAGAGCCGTGTCTTTTTGGGTCAAATACTTCATCAGGGCAATCAGCGTGGTGTGCTTGAGCACATCAGCGTGGTTGCCGGCATGGAAGGCGTGGCGATAGCTAAACATGCAGAGATGCTAACCGCTGACAGCCCATAAAGCTGTTCTATCGCCAGATATTTGCCTGTAAACCCAGAATATTCGTATAATCGCAGGCTCTTCAGCGTTTCCATATCCGCCGGAAGACACTTGTTTGGCTTTAAGTCCTGCAGGTGAATCCCACCTAAGAGGTTCTCATCAGAAGAACGCCGACCGTGGAATAGACGTGGAACCATTCCGGCGCAGCCCTCAAGTGTGCCGGGCAAACCAACTTTTTAAAAGAGTATTTCATGAAAACTTTCAGCGCAAAACCCGCTGACGTAGTGCAT
>CANFZL010000105.1 GCA_947451205.1 Comamonadaceae bacterium | reverse complement strand
CAGTTGCTGGTGGACAACCCGATGCGCTTGTATTGGCCGGAGCTGGTCAGCGCCTGAACGGATACCGCCAGACAAAGAAAAACCCCAGCGCCGATGAGGCGCTGGGGTTTTTTGGTTTGGAACGAACTTAGGTTGATTCCTTGAGCAAGAGTTTCCTTTCGGCACGGACTTTAGATTCGGTTCTGATGGCGTTCCAAATAGTCCAGATCATGAGCATTGCCGTCACGGCCATCACCGAGGCACTGATTGGGCGTTCGATAAAGGTCATCATGTCGCCGCGGGACAGCAGCAAAGCTCGCCGCAGATTTTCTTCAACCATGGGGCCCAGTACAAAGCCGAGCAACATGGGCGCCGCAGGGAACTTGAAAATATTCATGAAGTAACCCAGAACCCCGAGTCCAGCCACCATGTACACATCAAAGACGTTGTTGTTAACGCTGTAGACGCCAAGACTCATGAGCACCAAGATGGTCGGGAAAAGCGCGCGGTAGGGGATGCGCAGAATCGATACCCAGAGACCGACCAGTGGGATATTCAGCACCAGCAGCAAGATGTTGCCGGTGAAGAAGCTGGCGATCAAACCCCAGAATACTTCAGGCTGCTCGCTCATCATCATCGGACCCGGTTGAATGCCGTGGATCATCAGCGCACCGAGCATCAGGGCCATCGTCGCATCGCCTGGAATACCCAGCGTCAGCGTGGGCACAAACGCGGTCTGGGCGCCGGCGTTGTTGGCAGACTCTGGTGCTGTCACGCCTTCAATAGCACCGGTACCAAAGCGGCTAGGGTCTTTGGATACTTTTTTTTCGACCGCGTAGGCCATGAACGAAGAAATGGAGCCACCTGTACCCGGTAGGGCGCCAAAAAAACTACCCACAGCACTGCCGCGCAGCATCGGCATGATGGTGGTTTTGAATTCTGCACGCGACGGCAACATGCTGCGGAACGTGATTTTTTCTTTCAAGGTGGTTTTGCTGACTTTATTGACTTTGGAGACCACCTCCGACACACCAAAGATCGCCATGGCCAGCGCCACCAAGCTGATGCTGTCTGTCAGTTCAGGGATGTCGAAACTAAAGCGGGCGACGCCGGAATTCACATCGGTTCCAACGCTGCCGATGAGCAGGCCCATGACCACCATCGCCAAACTTTTAGCCGGGGCGCCCATGCTCAGCGTGGACGCTGCGACCAAGCCCATCAGCATGATGGAGAAATACTCGGCGGGACCAAACTTGAAGCCGATTTCTGTGATGCTGGGCGCGAAAGCGATCAACAAGGCAAGGCCGATCATCGAACCAATGAAAGAGGCAATGGTCGTCATGAACAACGCGATGCCAGCCCTGCCTTGTTGGGCCATCGGGTAGCCGTCTAAGCAGGCCACCGCCGACGAGGCTGAGCCGGGCAGGTTCAACAAAATCGAAGCGGTCGAGCCTCCATAATTTGAGCCGTAATAAACGCCGGCCAGCATGACGATCGCTTCAGTGGGCGCCATGTGGTAAGTGACTGGCAGCAGCAAGGAGATCGTCGCTAGGCCGCCTATACCCGGTAGCACACCCACCAAGGTGCCGAGAAAAACGCCAGCGAAGCAATAAATCAGTACTGATGGCTGCAGGGCCGTTTGCATGCCAAATAACAGGCCGTCCATGGTTTCCATATATTTATCTCCTAAAACCTAAAGGGGATTCAAAAAGCATCCCGCCGCTGACGGGATGTGTGGCGCGGAGGCGCAGCAGTTAGGGGGCGGAGCAGAGCGCCGTTGGCGCTGTGTTCAGTAGCTCCAGGGCCAAACCGGCACTGTCATGCCAAGCCCAAAGATGAAGATGAGGTAGATGATGGGCGGGACGGAGACCATCAAAATGGCGCGTTCACGCCAACTGATGTCGTTGTCCGCCAAGGAGGCGACGAGCAGGGTAGTCATGCAGGCGAAAACCAAGCCCATCGTTTGTAGCGTGGCGCCAAACAGCACCACGCTGCCAATGACGATGAACAGGGTTTTCCAGTTCACTTCTGGGCCCACGCCGGCTCGGAACCAAGCGGGTACTGCGATCAGCAAGCCTAGGAAGGCCAAGACGGCGCCCAAGGCGATTGGAAAGTAAGCGGGACCCATGCGGTTCAGCGTACCCATGCTGTAGCGTTGAGCGTAAATAACGAAGAAAAGGCCTAAAGCTGTGAGGAACAGGCCGCCAATAAGGTCAGTGGAGTCTCTTTTGTTCATCAGCCATGATAGAGGGGCTGGCACGATGAACTTGGACTACTTACAAATATTGCACTTCTCAGTTATTAAGTACCATTTTTTTGAAGTGTTAAGCCTTTAAATAAAGAGTTAATACCACTAAACAATTGGTTGTCTTTGGTGTTCAAAGGGGCTTGAGTTTGCGCAAACCAAGCGCCATCACCGCGACCACCACAATCAAGGCCCCTGCTACTTGCACCGGCGCTATGCTTTGTCCCAGCAGCAACCAGGCCAGCACCAAGGCAAACACCGGTTCAACATTCATGATGGCCGAGTTGCCGACCACGCCTAACTTGGGCAGCACGGTGAACATGATGGTGAAAGCTGTGCCGTACAAAAACGTCAGCGCGGCCAGCCCCCACCAGCCGGACGTTGCTTGTGGAAAATGAAAGCCACCTTGCCCAGCCACCACGCTCAAGGCGACAAGCCCGGTCAGCGTCAGGGTGGTCGCAGTGCGCACGCGGCCATCGAGGTCGGCGGCTTCGTTTTGGGTGAACACCAGTGCCAGCCCAAACGTCCCGGCTGCCGCCAGCGCGAAGCCAACACCAACCCCGATGCGTGACCATTGACCAGACGCCCCCAAGCCCGACGTCGCACCCAGCACGTCGAGCGCTAGTGCCAGCCCTATCAAGATCACTGGCATGGCCAGCAACATGGCCCTTTCGGGGCGTTGTCTATAAATCACCCAGGCCCACAGCGCCGTCCAAATGGGGTAAGTGTTGAAGGCCAGCAGCGCCAACGCCACCGGCAGCAAAGCCACCGAGGAATAAATGCACAAGCTCTGCACGCCGATCAACAACCCGATGACCGGTAGCACGCGTTTGTGGCGTGCGCTGAAGCGCAGACTGACGCCTTGCACCATGACGATGATGGCGACGACCAGAGCCGTCACCAAGCTGCGAAAGACAACTGCCGTTGCCACGTCGGTGCCGCTGTTGAAGGCAATGCGGGCTGCCACATGGTTGCCGCCCATCATCAGCGCGACCAGCAGCAGGGTTGCAAAGGCGCTGGCGCTGAGCGCTTTGACGGGTGTGAGTGCGGGATGAGCAGGGCGATTCATGCGCGGATGGTACGCCTAGGTCAACAGCAGGTAAAAGTCTAGGTCGGGTAAATACTATGCACAAAATTAATTTTTATGCATAAAGTTGGCGAAACTCAAAAGCCACTACATGCCTGCCACCACTTCCCCAATGGACGCGCCGCTATCCGAGCAAGCTTTTGCGCAGCTGCGTCATGCGGTTCTCGCGGGGGCTTTTGAGCCGGGTACCAAACTCAAGATCGATGAACTGCAAAGCAGCTTTGGGTTTTCAAGCAGCCCCCTGCGTGAAGCGCTGAACCGATTGAGCCAAGAAGGTTTGGTTCGCGCCGATGAGCGCAAGGGGTTCAGGGTCGCACCGATTTCACGCGAAGACTTGGCCGACATCACGCACATGCGATTGCTGGTGGATGTGGGCGCGCTGCAAGAAGCCATGCAACACGGCGACGATGCCTGGGAAGCGGCCATCGTGGCAGCGGCCCATCGCCTCAACAAAGCCGAATCACAACTCGGTGACGGGCCGGTGGTGCTGGACGAGGCATGGAGTCGATTACACCGAGATTTCCATTTGGCATTGGTGGCGGCTTGCCCGTCGCAACGTCAGCGCACGCTGTGTGCCAGTTTGTTTGACCAAGCCGAGCGTTACCGCCGTTACTCGGCGCGTCAGCGTGTCGCCAAACGCAACAAAAGCAAGGAGCACGACCTTCTGATGAACGCTGTGCTCAAGGGCGACGCGGAGACTGCCTGTGTGCTGCTGGCGGAACACATCCGCAGCACACAGGCCAATGTCGAAGCTGCGCTGCTGCGCCTTGAGGCCAGTCAAAGCTAAGCCCCAGAACGTCATTTCAAATCAGGAGAAACCCATGCTGTCAGTGACCCGGCCGACGCCATCGCACTTTGGAATTTTTGTCACCGAGATAGAGCGCATGGTGGCTTTTTACACAGAGGTTTTTGGGCTCACGGTCACCGATCGCGGTGTCGGCCGAACCTTCAAGAGCGAGCTGGTCTTCATGAGCGCCAGCCCCGATCAGCATCACCAGCTGGTGCTGGCGTCGGGACGCCCGCCTGAGGCGACTTTCAGCACCGTCATGCAGATTTCGTTTGCCGTGCCCAGCATTCAACACATCCGCGATGCGCAAGCCGCCGCGTTGGCGCATGGCGCGACCCAAATGCGTGGCCTGAACCATGGCAACGCGCTGTCGATTTATTTCTCAGACCCCGAGGGCAACACCATCGAGGTTTACCTCGACACCCCTTGGTACGTGGCGCAGCCGCATGGCGATCCGCTCGACCTCAGCAAGAGCGACGCCGAGCTGATGCGCGAGACCGAAGCCATTTGCCGCGCAGACCCGACCTTCATGCCGCTGGCCGATTGGCGTGCTCGCTTTGAAAGCCAGAAGGCTGCTTGATTAAAAGTTGATTTTTTTGTTTTAACTGTTGGAGATTTCATGCGATTACTGTCTTACATGCACCAAGGCCAAGAATGCTATGGCGCTGCCATTGGCGAGGTGGCGGTCAACCTGAGCCGCAGCCGGCCACAATTGCCCACGCTGGCCGAGTACATCGGTTCGGGTGAGTACTTGAAGGCGGCAGAGCATGCCAAAGGCGCACCGGTAGACGGCCCGCTGGACACCCTGCATTACCTGCCGGTGATCCCGCGCTCTGAAAAAATCATTTGTGCCGTGCGCAACTACATGGACCACCACAAAGAAGTGCTGGCCGCCGGCATGCACCGTGAGTTGTCTGAGCAACCACCGATCTTTTTGCGCGTCTGGCGCTCACAGATCGGACACAACCAGCCCATCGTCAACCCGAAGGTGTCTGACTCATTGGACTGGGAAGGCGAGTTGGCCGTCATCATCGGCAAAGAAGGCCGCAATATTGCAAAAGAAGATGCTTGGGACTACGTCGCCGGCTACTCTTGCTACAACGACGCGAGCGTGCGCGAATGGCAGTTCCATGCCAAGCAAATTGCCTCAGGCAAAAACTTCGAAGCCACCGGTGGCTTTGGCCCGTGGATGGTCACTGCTGACGAAATCGCACCGGGCCGCGAACTCAAACTGATCACGCGACTGAATGGCAAGGTCGAGCAGTCCAGCCACACCGGCCACATGATTTTCGACATCCCGACGCTGATTAACTACGCCTCGACCATCTTCACGCTGGTACCCGGTGACGTTATCGCCACTGGCACGCCAGCCGGTGTTGGCTGGAGCCGTAAACCGCCGCTGGTCATGCGCGCAGGCGATGTGGTGGAAGTCGAGATCGAAGCGGTTGGCACTTTGCGTAACCCGATCGTCGCTGGCGCTTGAACCCGGCTTAGCGCTTCTTAGCGCGGCTGACCCGCCAAGGACCCGTCAGAGGTCCAGGCAGGGTTTCTGAAAAACAGGAGACAAACAAATGGACAGAAGACTCTTTTTAAGCATGGGTGCAGCCGGTGCTGCAGCCAGCTTGCCAACGTGGGCACAAACCTATCCTGAGCGGCCAATTCGTATCTTGCAGGGCTTCGCCCCCGGCGGCAATGCCGACGCGATTGCGCGCTTGGTCGGCGGCGAAATGGGCAAGGCGCTGGGCCAGCCGATCGTGGTAGATGCCCAAGCCGGAGCGGGCGGCACGATTGCCGCCACCACCGTTGCTCGCGCTAAGCCCGATGGCTACACGCTGCTGCTGGCCACCGGCGGTCATGTGGTGGCTGGCGCGCTTTACAACACGCTGCCGTATCAGACGGTCAGCAGTTTCGAGATGGTCTCGACGGTCACGTATTTTCCTTTTCTGATCGTCACGCAAGCAAACTCGAAATTCCGCAACTTCAACGACGTGTTGCTTGCGGCAAAAAGCGCGCCCGGAGCAGTTGCTTACGGCACGGCCGGCATTGGATCAACGCATCATTTGGCGGGTGAACTGCTGGCCAAGATGGCGGGCGTTGACATGTTGCACGTGCCCTACCGTGGTGATGCGGCATCCCTCACCGCGCTGCTGGCGGGTGACGTGCCCTTCATCATCGCGCCGCCCACCGCCGTGCTCAGCAACATCAAGGCGGGCAAGCTGCGCGCGCTGGCGGCCACGGGTTCGCAGCGCTGGCCGGGTTTGCCGGAAGTACCCACCGTGAGCGAGCAAGGTGTGACGGGTTACGACGTGCGTTCGTGGGCTGGACTCATGGCACCAGCCGGCACACCGCGTGCGGTGGTCGACAGGCTGAACGCAGAGATGCAGAAAGCTTTGCAAATTCCGGCTGTGAAAGCACGGCTTGAAGACATCGGCGGCGAGGTCCGCGGCAGCACGTCCGAAGAGATGAAAACCATGGTCGCCTCTGAGCTCAGTCGCTGGGTTCAAGTGGTGGCCGATGCCAAGATACCGAAGCAATAAACAAAAATCAACGAAGCCAAACATGTCCTTAATCCAAATAAGAAAACGCAGCTTGACGATCGAAACGATCTTCCATGAAGGAGGACCTGTTGTAGATAAACCGCTGAAATTGGCCGCGGCCTGCGCGGTCATTCAAAACCCTTACGCCGGTCGGTATGAGGAAAACCTCATGCCGTTCATGGCAGAGCTCAGATCCTTGGGAACGCTGTTAGCGCAGGAACTTGTCGACACGCTCGGCAAAGACAACATCGAGGTTTACAGCAAGGCCGTCATTGTGGGTGTCAATGGCGAGCTAGAGCACGGTGCGGTTTGGCACGAAGCGGGTGGCTGGGCGATGCGCGCGCTGTTGGGCGAGCCCAAGGCCATGGTGCCAGCGGCCAAGGCGGTCGCCGCGACCGGCTACCGCCTCATGGTCCCACTGCATTACATCCACGCGTCCTACGTTCGCAGTCACTACAACACGATGGAGATTGGCATCCAAGATGCGCCGCGACCGAATGAAATCTTGTTTGCCTTGGTCATGGGCACTGGCGGCCGCGTCCATTCCCGTCTCGGCGGATTGACGAAAGAAAATGTCTCCGTCCACGACGGGCAGCGCTGAGCATGCGAGCGATTCAAATTTTCCAACCGGGCGGGCCGGAAGTCCTCACCGAGGTGGATGTCCCGACACCCGAGCCCGCGGCCGGGGAAGTCAGGGTCAAAGCCGAAGCGATCGGCATTGGCCGTCCCGACGTCTTGGTCCGCAAGGGCGTTTACAAATGGATGCCGCCCCTGCCGGTCATTCCCGGCAGTGAAATGGTCGGCATGGTGGATGCGGTGGGCAGCGGCATTGATGCGTCGATCAAAGGCAAGCGTGTGCTGGTGAGTGCCCGGGAACTCAAGATCCGGGCCGGCTGCTGTGCCGAGTACATCTGCGTGCCGGCCCAGGCCGTGTATGTTTTGCCCGAGACCATTGACCCGGTGGACGCCGCCAGTTTGCCCAATTTGCAATTTGCAAACGCCATCTGGATGTGCAATGGCGGCCTGCCGATAGAGTCCATCCTGATTCCGGGTGCATCCGGTGGCGTGGCGACGATCTTGACCCGGCTCGCACATTACAAAAATGCACGGGTGATTGGCACCACATCGTCGGTAGAGAAGACCCGCTACATCTTAGAAAACGGCGTTGACCACTTGCTGAGTGGCAACCCAGACACCTTACCGTCCAGCGTGCTGGAAGTCACCGGCGGCAAAGGCGTGGACTTGGCGGTCGACCAGCTGGGCGGTGACTCGCTCATCGCTTGTTTGCGCAGCTTGGCCCCGATGGGCATGGTGGTTTCGATCAACATCATCAAAGGCTTGCCGCAAGAGAATATTTTCCAAGAGATGCGCGCATTGCTGAGCCGCAGCTTAGCGATCAGGACTTTCTCAATGCACACCTTGGATGACGACGCAGTCCAGCGGCGTGCGCTCATGGCAAAGGCCATCGAGCAGATGGGCCGTGGCGATGTCAAGGCGCCAAAAGCCACGGTGTTGCAGATGTCTGACATTCAACTGGCGCATCAGATGCTGGATGCTGGAACCAGTAGGGGAAAGATTGTCCTCAAACCTTGATGTCAACAGGCACACCCTGCTGACATCAAGTCCCCATGCCCGCGACAATTTTGTGGGCCAGCGCCATCAGGGGGCCGCCTAAAAGGGTGCTGACCGTGCTGATCGAGGCGGATCCGGTGACGCTCATGTTGAGCGCATGGACAGGCTGGCCTGCCAACTGCAGCGGCACCGCCAGCGCGACAACTTCGGGTTGCCACGAGGCCACGCAATAACCGCGTGTCTGCACATCCTGCACAGCCGCGTTGATGTCGCGCGCGATCGGTTCCCAGGCGGTGGCGTTGCGACGCGCTGCAAACATGTCCATGAGTGCCAAGCGCTGATTTTTCGGTGCCGCAGCCAGCCAAGCTCTACCGAGCGAGGTCAAGTCCATCGGCACACGTTGGCCGGCGACCACGCTACGCAGCGACACACGGCGGTTGTAGCGGATCGACTCCAGGT
>CANFZL010000104.1 GCA_947451205.1 Comamonadaceae bacterium | reverse complement strand
TTTATAGAAAAGTGTTTGCCAGCCGTTCATGCGGTCACCTCTGAGGCTGTCGTGCTAACGGTTTTGTCGGACATGACTTCAAGAAATACATCTTCAAGGTCCGCCTTTCGAATTTCGACATCTTCGGCCACCAAGCCAGCCTCTCGCACCGCCGCCAGATAGCTCTCAATCTCACGCGCGTTGTGTGCAGGGAACTGCACGATGCGGCCGGTCACGCGCGCCTGTACCGCCAGCACTTCAGGCAACTCGCGGTCGACCTTGAAACGCAGCACGTTCGACGACGCACTCTTGAGCAAATCCGAGGTCGAGGCCAGCGCCACCACTCGACCTTGCTTGAGCATCGCAATGCGCCCGCACAGGGCTTCCGCCTCTTCAAGGTAATGCGTGGTGAGCAGCACAGTGCTGCCTTCTCGGTTCAATTTGGCAATGAACTGCCACAGTGTTTGGCGCAGTTCCACATCGACACCCGCGGTTGGTTCGTCCAGCACGATCACCGGTGGTTTGTGTACCAACGCCTGTGCCACCAGCACGCGACGCTTCATACCGCCGGACAGTTGACGCATATTGGCGTGCGCCTTGTCGGCCAGACCCAAGCTGTTAAGCAACTCATCAATCCAAGCATCATTGTTCTTGATGCCGAAATAACCGGACTGAATCCGCAAGGCTTCGCGCACCGTGAAAAAGGGGTCAAACACCAGCTCTTGCGGCACCACGCCCAATTGCCTGCGGGCTTCGGCATAGTCGGTGACGACGTCGTGACCATGCACCAAAACTCGACCACTGCTGGCACGTGACAAGCCCGCCAAAATACTGATCAGGGTGGTTTTACCGGCACCGTTAGGACCTAATAGGCCGAAGAATTCGCCGGGCTGAATGTCAAAGCTGACATGGTCCAGCGCTTGTACGACTGGGCCGGGAGCACCCCGTGAAGATTGGAATTTTTTGGAGACAGACTGAAATGATATAGCGGGCATGAGCCCTTTATTTTAGGGGCTAGCTCGCAGGTAGGCTGAGCTGACAGAAATGACCCCTGTAGTTAGCGTTCACGGCAACTGCGCAAGCGTCATCAAACGGGTGATGGAATCAGCGTTGCAATGCCGTAGAGACCTGCCAATTGACGCAAACGTGGAGGCAAGCCTTGCACCCAAAATATTCGCCCCATGGCCAATGCCTCGCGTCGGCAATCCAGCAAAACAGCCAGTGCGGAGGAGTCAAAGTGGGTCAGTGCACTGGCATCGGCAATGACTGGCGTTTGGTCAGCAGCCGCGGCCCGCACGGCGAGCTTTAGGCTGCGCCCCGATTCACTGGCTTGGTTGTGGGTAAGCACAGAGGGGAGTTTTAGCAACACGGCGGATCCAGTCAATTATTGATGCTCGAAATGGACGTCAAATCGAAATCAACTCTTTTTCTCCGCAGAGCCACTTTTATTGCGCTGCACGAGCGTTGCGATCAAACCGTCAATGCCGTGTGCCGAAATTTCTTGCGCGAACTGCGTGCGGTAGGTTTCGACCATCCAGACGCCCAGTACGTTGAAGTCGTAAATTTTCCAGCCGGAGGTGGTTTTTTCCATCCGGTAATCCAACTGAACAGGGTCCCCACGGCCTATCACCTCAGTCCGCACAATCACTTCGGTATCAGCAGCACCTGCACGCAAAGGCTTGACGCTAACAGTCTGATCTTTCACCTGACTCAATGCTCCAGAGTAAGTCCTCACCAGCATGTTTTTAAATTCATCCTGCAAGCGCTTTTGCTGCTCAGGTGTGGCCTGTCGCCAGTTACGACCCACAGCAGAAGCTGTCATTCGCGTGAAGTTCACGTTCGGCATGACTTTACTGTCTACAAAAGAGGTGATCTTGCTCACATCCCCTTTTTGCACGTCCTTGTCAGCCTTGATGTTGCTCAGCACATCCGTAGACAGACGACGAATCATCTCATCCGGTGCCTCGTCAGCTGCGCGCGCAACAGGAGCAGCGAATAAGGAGATAAAGGTCAAAGAAGCGAGTAAAAAATGAGCTATGTATCGACGGTTTAATTTCACGGAATTCTTTCAATCTTGCAAAGGCGGTAGCGTCAAGTCAGAACCAGTTACGGACTCAAGCTTTCCACCAAGTATCGGAGACACTGAAATAAGGAGCAGAGTCAAATATTAAAAGTCCTTAGAGAAGAACTGTTAAGACCCTATCCATGCCCAAAGGTTCAGGTATCAAGGTGCAGTTTGAGTACCAGCTGGTTTAACTTCTTGACTACTCGGTGTTGACGCACCGGAGTCCACTGCCGGCAGAGGCAAATCGTAGCGCTCCTCATCCCAGATCACATCGTCACGTGGACCGCTGATCTGTCCACGCCGACGTTGCAGATAGGCGTCCCGAGTGAAACTGTACTTGTCGAGCGCCGCAGCATCCAGCAGATTACCCGCACGCAACAAACTGGCCCGAAGGTCTACCAAGCGCAAAGTGATCAAGCTGTTGCGCAGCGCCACGTCATTCAAACTGTTCACCAGATTGCCCTTGGCATCGACTGGTAAGGCCAAGGTATCACGCAAGGTCGAAGGTCCGAACAAGGGCAAAACCACATAAGGTCCGGTTGGCGTGCCCCAGTAACCTAAGGTCTGTCCAAAGTCTTCTGTGTGTTTTTCCAGTTTCAACTCAGTCGCCACATCAATCAAGCCGAAGAGCCCAACAGTCGTATTCACGCCGACGCGAAACAAGGTCTCTACGGACTCTGCGGGCTTCAACTGAAACACGTTATTGACGAGAGACCAGACGTCTGCGATATTGCCAAAAAAATTGTTGACCCCTGTTCGCATGATTTGCGGTGTGACACTTTGGTAGGCCGTCGCCACCGGCTTGATGACCGCATTGTCCAATCCTTCGTTGAAGTTGGACACGTTGCGGTTGAACGGCTCCCAAGGGTCACGCGGATTGGCTCCGGGTGACACGGCACAGCCCTGAAGCACTGCCAGCACAAGCCCGACGAAGCTCAGAAGTAGTGTCCTGGTTGAGCGCGACAAAAACGGCGCCGAGTCATGAAGCGTTTTCATTTATTAGCCCCGGTCATTGCTGAGGGCGCAGACGAACTGGTCGAACCGCTGTCGGCAGCCTTGCTGTATAAAAACTGACTGATGAGGTTTTCAAGCACAACTGCCGACTGGGTCGTATTGATCACATCGCCAGCCGCTAGAAGTTTCTCATCCGCACCGGGCGCAATGCCAATGTATTGCTCGCCTAACAAGCCACTGGTGAGAATTTTCAGGGAGCTGTCTTTGGGGAACACATAGCGGCTTTCCATGGCCAGATTCACACTCGCTTGGTAACGCTTGTCATCAAAGTTGATGCTTTCAACACGTCCAACCACCACACCGGCGCTTTTGACGGCAGCACGCGGCTTCAAGCCGCCGATATTGTCGAATCTAGCGACCACCGAATAAGACGTGTCTACCAGCTGAAAACTCATCAAGTTGGCTGACTTCAAAGCCAGAAAAAGAAGGGCAATCCCGCCGATCAACACAAAAAGGCCGACCCACACATCGGTTCTGGTACGTGACATGACTATCTTTCAAAAACATCAACCGGGACAACTCAGCCGACTCAAACAACTGAAAATCCCACATCAAAAAGGTAAGCTTGGTATTTTCGCATGCGACGGCCGCTTACGCATGGCAGTGCTCCAGACGCCGCGTTGGCTTTCAACTCAAAGACTGAACATCCAAGCCGTCAGCAGGAAATCCAGCCCAAGCACCGCTAAGGAGGCGACGACCACCGTGCGCGTGGTCGCCCGCGACACGCCTTCAGGCGTCGGTTGGGATTCAAAGCCTTGGTACAAAGCCACAAAAGTGACGGTGACACCAAACACAAAACTCTTGATGACACCATTGCCGACATCGCGCCAGACATCCACGCCGCCCTGCATCTGGCTCCAAAATGACCCTGCGTCAATGCCGATCATCAGCACACCGACCATCCAACCACCCAGAATACCAACCGCACTGAAAACCGCCGCCAGCAGCGGCATCGCTATCAAGCCACCCCAAAAACGCGGGGCCAAAATGCGCCGAATCGGGTCAACCGCCATCATTTCCATGGCCGAGAGCTGCTCGCCCGCTTTCATCAGGCCAATTTCAGCCGTTAGCGCCGTGCCCGCGCGGCCAGCGAACAACAAAGCTGTCACCACCGGACCGAGCTCACGCACCAAACTGAGCGCAACGAGCAACCCGAGGGCTTCAGCCGAGCCGTAACGCTGCAGCGTGTAATAGCCTTGCAAGCTCAAGACAAAACCGACAAAAAGACCCGACACCGCAATGATGGCCAGGGAGTAATTGCCCAAAAAGAAAATTTGATCGCGGACCAGTCCGAAGCGCCGGAGCGTCGGGCCCGACAAAGCGACAAGCTGTGCGAACAGCCGTGCGGCCTGACCGAGCTGAGTCAGTTGACTGCGTGTTGCCTGACCGAGGTCGGCCACTGAATCCATGGGTTGCCATTTCATGGTCGGCCACCTTTCAAAGGCTGTTGCGCTTTGGGCGCAGCACTTTGTCCGCCGCGGCTCAGCAAGCCGTAGTCGGCTTCAGCGTCTGGCCCCGGGTAATGAAACTCGACCGGACCTTCGCTCAACGCGTTGACAAATTGGTGCACCAGCGGGTCTTTGGAGTTTCTAACTTCATCCGGCGTGCCTTGCGCGGCAATGCCGCCATTGGCCAAAATAATGACCTTGTCGGCGATGCGAAAAGTTTCTTCCAGGTCGTGCGAGACCACGATGCTGGTGATGCCGAGCGTGTCATTCAACTGACGAATCAGCTGAGCCGCCGTGCCCAATGAGATCGGGTCTAGCCCCGCAAACGGCTCGTCGTACATGATGAGTTCCGGGTCCAGTACGATGGCCCGCGCCAGCGCCACGCGCCGCGCCATACCACCTGAAATTTCTGATGGCATCAATTCACGCGCGCCACGCAATCCCACCGCGTCGAGCTTCATCAGCACGATGTCACGGATCAATTCAGGGCCCAATCGGGTGTGTTCGCGCAAAGGAAAGGCCACGTTGTCAAAGACACTCAGGTCGGTGAACAAGGCGCCAAATTGGAACAACATGCCCATGCGGCGCCGGGCCGCATACAACTCAGTCTGGCCCAAACCGCCGACGTTCTGCGCGTCAAACAAGACATCGCCAGACGTGGCTTTTTGCTGACCGCCGATCAGACGCAAGACGGTGGTCTTGCCGCCACCGGAGGCACCCATCAGGGCAGTGACCTTGCCGCGTGGCACGCTCAAGCTGATGTCTTTCAGAATGACACGGTCGCCCTTGGCACCTGGGTAGGCGAAGGTGACTTGCTTGAATTCGACGAGTGAAGAAGACTGTTCGGCCATGAAAGATAGAAAGCCGGCAGAGCGCCGGCTTGAGTGAGGGTAAGCCCTAATGATACGGCTTTTATCGTATTTGAAGCCTGGCACCCGACTCAATGCCTGGTAATCATCTACAAATGAACAAGAATTTAGCGTGGCAAGTCGCTGCTGCCCATCAGGAATTCGTCAACGGCACGGGCGGCTTGCCGACCTTCGCGAATCGCCCACACCACCAAGCTCTGGCCGCGGCGAATATCACCGGCAGCAAACACCTTGGGCACGTTGGTCGCGTAACCGCCGATGAATTCGGTACTGGCTTTGGCGTTACCGCGGTTGTCGGCCTCGACACCAAAAGCTTTGAGCACAGTGCTGACCGGCGCCACGAAACCCATCGCCAGCAACACCAAGTCGGCCTTGAGCAGTTGCTCCGAGCCAGCGACTTCTTGCATCTTGCCGTCTTTCCACTCAACGCGAACAGTTTTGAGGCCAGTGACTTTGCCCTTTTCGCCGATGAATTCCTTGGTCGAAATGGCGAACTCGCGCTCGCAACCTTCTTCATGGCTGGTGCTGGTGCGCAGCTTGATCGGCCAGTACGGCCAGGTCATCGGCCGGTTTTCTTCAGCAGGTGGTTCGGGCATCAACTCGAACTGCGTGACACTGACCGCGCCATGGCGGTTGCTGGTGCCGACGCAATCGGAGCCGGTGTCGCCGCCACCGATGACGATGACGTGTTTACCAGCAGCGCGTAGCTGGTCTTTCAGCTTGTCGCCGGCATTAACCTTGTTTTGTTGTGGCAAAAATTCCATCGCAAAATGGATGCCGGACAAATCGCGGCCAGGCACTGGCAAATCGCGCGACTGCTCTGCGCCGCCCGTCAAGACAACAGCGTCAAAGTCTTTTTGCAGCTGCGTTGGTGTGATGGTTTCAGTCGCCCAGTTGGTGACCTTGCTGTCTTTCGGCAAATCACCGATCAGCACGCCACAACGGAAAGTCACGCCCTCGGCGGTCATCTGTTCGACGCGGCGGTCAATGTGGATTTTCTCCATCTTGAAGTCAGGAATGCCGTAGCGCAGCAAGCCGCCGACACGGTCGTTCTTTTCGAACAGCGTCACGTCGTGGCCGACGCGCGCGAGTTGCTGTGCCGCCGCCATGCCGGCGGGGCCGGAGCCCACGACAGCGACTTTTTTGCCCGTCTTGTGCTTGGGCAACTGCGGCGTAACCCAGCCTTCGGCCCAAGCGCGGTCAATGATGGCGTGCTCAATCGACTTGATGCCGACCGCCTCGTCATTCACGTTGAGTGTGCAGGCGGCCTCGCAAGGCGCCGGGCAAATGCGGCCGGTGAACTCAGGAAAATTGTTGGTGCTGTGCAGCGTCTGGATGGCGTTTTTCCAGTCGTTACGAAAGACCATGTCATTGAAGTCAGGAATGATGTTGTTGACCGGACAGCCGCTGTTGCAAAACGGGGTGCCGCAGTCCATGCAACGCGTCGCCTGCTGCACGGCTTGCTTGTCATCTAGACCGATGACGATTTCTTTGTAGTTCTTCAGACGTTCGGCGACGGGTTTGTAGCCCTCTTCGAGCCGCTCGAATTCCATGAAGCCAGTGATTTTTCCCATGATGAATGTCCTGTCGATTCAGTTTTATGCAACGTTGGTCGCCACTTGAGCGCGCGTGGTTTCGGTGGCGGCTTGCAGCTGCCGATCTTTGCGCTCGATCAGCGCACGCTTGTACTCATTCGGGAAGACCTTGACGAATTTCAGACGCGCTTCGCTCCAGTTGTCGAGCAACTCTCGGGCGCGCTTGCTGCCGGTCCAACGGTTGTGGTCTTGCAACAAACGCTTCAACTGGTCTTCGTCAGTTTCATTGCCGTGCCAGCCAGACTTGTCATGCAGGTGCTGATCGGCCGAGGTGACGACCTTGTCCATCGACACCATGCTGGTGTTGCAACGCGAGGCGAACTGGCCGTCTTCGTTGTACACATAAGCCACACCGCCGCTCATGCCGGCGGCGAAGTTGCGACCGGTCTTGCCCAATACCACCACCGTGCCGCCGGTCATGTATTCGCAGCCGTGGTCGCCAGTGCCTTCGACGACGGCCGTCGCACCCGACAAACGCACCGCAAAACGCTCACCAGCCACGCCGCTGAAAAAAGCTTCGCCGGTGGTCGCACCGTACAGAACGGTGTTGCCGACGATGGTGTTCTTGACGGCATCACCGCGGAAATCGATGCTCGGCCTGACCACAATGCGGCCGCCCGACAAGCCCTTACCGGTGTAGTCGTTGGCATCACCAATCAAGTACATGGTGATGCCCTTGGCCAGAAACGCGCCAAAAGACTGACCGCCCGTGCCTTCAAGCTGAATCCGCAACGTGTCATCAGGCAAACCTTGCGGGTGACGCCGCGTCAACTCGCCAGACAACATTGCACCGACGGTGCGGTTGACGTTGCGAGCGACTTCGATGAACTGGACTTTCTCGCCTTTTTCGAGCGCCGCTTTTGACTTTTCAATCAAGCGCATGTCGAGGGCTTTTTCAAGCCCGTGCTCTTGCTCGGCCACATGCATGCGCGGCACGTCAGCGGGCACATTTGGCTGGTAGAACAGGCGGCTGAAATCGAGGCCGTCGGCCTTCCAGTGCTCAATGCCTTTTTGCGTGTCGAGCAGATCAGCACGGCCAATCAGATCGTCGAACTTGCGAATACCGAGTTGCGCCATCAACTGGCGCGCTTCTTCGGCGACAAAGAAGAAGTAGTTAACGACATGTTCAGGCTTGCCACTGAATTTTTTGCGCAAGACCGGGTCTTGCGTGGCCACGCCCACCGGGCAAGTGTTGAGGTGGCATTTGCGCATCATGATGCAGCCTTCGACCACCAGCGGTGCGGTGGCAAAGCCGAATTCGTCAGCGCCCAACAGTGCGCCAATGACGACGTCACGGCCGGTCTTCATCTGGCCGTCGGCCTGCACGCGAATACGGCCGCGCAGGCGGTTCAGCACCAGTGTTTGCTGGGTTTCGGCCAGACCGATTTCCCAAGGCGAACCCGCGTGCTTGATGGACGACCATGGCGAGGCGCCCGTGCCGCCGTCATGGCCGGCGATCACCACGTGGTCAGCCTTGGCCTTGGCCACGCCGGCTGCAATGGTGCCGACGCCGACTTCAGAGACCAGCTTGACGCTGATGCTTGCGCGCGGATTGACGTTTTTCAAATCGTGAATCAGCTGCGCCAAGTCTTCGATGGAGTAAATGTCGTGGTGCGGTGGTGGCGAAATCAGACCCACACCCGGCACTGAATAACGCAGCGAGCCGCTGTATTCTGAGACCTTGCCGCCTGGCAACTGGCCGCCCTC
>CANFZL010000103.1 GCA_947451205.1 Comamonadaceae bacterium | reverse complement strand
TGGCTTATGTGTTCCAAAACGGCATGAACAATCGTGCGGTGGTTTACCAACATTGACGTGCAGTTGCCGCACTAGCGGCAGTTGAACATGAGCACATTGGCCGCTGGCCACGCGCCCATCGTCATCGCGAGCGCAGCGCGGCGATCCATCCTTCGTCATCGCGAGCCCAGCGCGGCGATCCATCCCATCGTCATGGCGAGCCCAGCTCGGCGATCCATCCTTCGTCATCGCGAGCGCAGCGCGGCGATCCATGACCGCGGATTCGGGTTCGTGGATTGCCGCGCTCCGCTCGCAATGACGGAATCGCTTCGCTCGCAATGACGGAATCGCTTCGCTCGCAGAGACGGAATCGCTTCGCTCGCAGAGACGGAATCGCTTCGCTCGCAATGACGAGAAGAGCGCGTTTCAAAACGGTTGCTCAGTTAGTTTCATAATCAAAAGCTGATTCCCGCTCAATCATCTGGCTTCGGCCTTCGTCAGAAACAAGTTGTCCACCGTGTCATTTCTGAGACTTTTCTCCTTTCTTTTTCGGCCCTTGCGCGCAATGGCCTTGCGCACTGCCGTGGCCTTTGGTTTGGCGGCGGCTCTCAACAGCCCCGCTGGGTCGGCGCCGTTTGAAGACAGCATTGCCCAGCGCACACAAGCTTGTACCGCCTGTCACGGCGCGCAGGGCCGTGCGGCACCCGACGGCTACTACCCGCGCCTAGCCGGCAAGCCCGCCGCCTACCTGTACAACCAGCTGCTGCATTTCCGCGAAGGCCGTCGCCACTATGGGCTGATGACGCAAATGGTCGAGCCGCTGACCGACGCTTACTTGCTGGAAATTGCACAGTACTTTGCCGATCTGAAAGTCTCTTACCCACCGCCCCAAGCATCTACCGCTTCGGCCGCATTGCTTGAGCAAGGCCGGCAGTTGGTGATGAATGGCGACCCCGCACGGCAGGTGCCCGCCTGCGTGCAATGCCACGGCATGGCCATGACGGGTGTGCTGCCGCAAGTCCCCGGTTTGCTCGGCCTACCGCGTGATTATGTGAACGCGCAGCTGGGCGCCTGGAAGACCGGCAAGCGCCGCGCCCACGCCCCAGACTGCATGGCCCACGTGGCCGACCGCTTGAGCTTGGCCGACATCAACGCTGCGTCTAGCTGGCTGGCAGCCCAAGCTGTGCCCGCCAACAGCGCACCGGCACTGACCCCTGCCATCCTGCACACCAACGTCGCCGTTCCGACTTGTGGCCACGTGCCCTTGCCGCAAGCCACTGGAGCCCTGAAATGAAACGCTCCCAACTGATCAAAACCTTGGCTTGGCTGGCCTTGGCCATCGCTACGTTTGTGCTGGCCTTGCTGTGGTTTCTCAACACCCGCGATGAGACCCGCGTCGTTCCCGTGACCACAGGCAACGCCGCCGTGCCGGCCAGCCCGGCGCTGTTGGCGCAGGGTGAATACCTGACCCGCGCCGGCAACTGCATGAGCTGCCACACAGTGCTGGGTGGCACGCCCTTTGCAGGGGGGCGCGGCATTGAAACGCCCTTCGGCACGGTTTTTTCAAGCAATCTCACACCCGACGCCAAAACCGGTTTAGGGACGTGGACCTCGGGCGATTTTTGGCGTGCGCTGCACAACGGCCGCTCGCAAAGCGGGCGTCTGCTGTACCCCGCTTTTCCGTACACCAGCTACACCGAAGTCAGCCGCGGCGACGCTGATGCCATGTACGCTTATTTGCAAAGTTTGCCGCCGGTATCAGCGCCTGCACAAGCCCACACGCTGCGCTGGCCTTTCAACACACAAATCGCGCTGGCGGTCTGGCGTGCCCTGTACTTCACGCCAGGCACCTTTGAGGCCGAACCCCTGCAAAGCGCCGACTGGAACCGCGGCGCGTACTTGGTGCGCGGCCTGGGGCATTGCGCGGCTTGCCATTCCGCACGCGATGCCTTGGGCGGCAGCAACCCGCTCAACATGGCCGGCGGTTTGATCCCGATGCAAAACTGGTACGCCCCGGCGCTGACTGAAAACGCTGAAGCTGGTTTGTCGCAATGGCCCGTTCACGACGTGGTCACGCTGCTGAAAACCGGCGTCGCGCCCGGTGCATCGGTGCTGGGCCCGATGGCCGAAGTGGTGCGCAACAGCACCCAACACCTGAGCGACAACGACCTGCGCTCGATGGCGGTTTTTTTGAAATCTCTGCCGCCGACCGTGCACGACGCAGCCTTGCCAACCGTTGCACGCGGCCCCAAAGCCGAAGCGCTGGCCAGCTCGCCATCGGCGCGGGCGGGCGCCAAACTGTATGGCAACCATTGCGCCCAATGCCACGGAGACAGCGGCCAAGGTGTGGCTGGCGCTTACCCAACGCTGGCAGGCAACCGTGCGGTGACGATGGCGTCCACCGACAACCTGGTGCAAATCATCTTGAACGGCGGCTACGCACCCGCCACAGCCGGCAACCCACGGCCCTTTGGCATGCCGCCGTTCATGTTGGTCTTGAGTGACACGGAAGTCGCCAACTTGCTGACCTTTCTGCGCAGCGCTTGGGGCAACCAAGCCAGCCAAGTCACAGCGTTTGACGTCAACCGTTCGCGCACGGGCAACCAGCGTTGACGACTGATCTGAGGTTTCAGAGTCGGTCGCGCTTGGCCAGCTCTGGGAAATAGCGCAACCACGCAGCCGCCACCAGCAGCGTACCAACGCCGCCCAGCACAACAGAGCCGACTGGGCCCAACACGGCCGCAGTGGCACCGGACTCGAATTCGCCGAGCTGATTAGAGGCGCCGATGAACACCGAGTTGATGGCGCTGACCCGGCCGCGCATGTCATCCGGTGTTTCCATTTGCACCAGCGTCATCCTGACCACCACGCTGACCATGTCGGCCGCGCCTGACAGCGCGAGCACAACCAGCGACAGCACAAAACTGGTTGACAGCCCAAAGACCACCATGCACACACCATAAAACGCCACCGCTGCCAGCATGCGGTAACCCACCCGGCGGGCCAGCGGCCAGCGCGTCAGCAGCGCCGACATGACCAGCGCACCAATCGCAGGAGCGGCGCGTAGCAAGCCTAACCCCCACGGACCGACCAACAAAATATCTTTGGCAAAAAGCGGCAGCAATGCGGTAGCGCCGCCGAGCAGCACAGCAAACAAGTCCAACAAGACGGCGCCCAACAAGGCCTTGCGTTGCCACACAAAGACAGCACCTGCCAGCAACACCGCCATGGACACCGGCTCCCGCAGCGGAGCCACGTGCGTGTACTTGACGCGGGACACTAAGAAGCAACCGATCAAAAACAGCACGACGCAGGTGCTGTAAACGGCGGTCGCGCCCGACACAAAGATCAAACCACCCAAGGCGGGCCCGCCAATCACAGACGCCTGGTTACCGGCCGAGCTGAAAGCCATGGCCCTCGGCAACATCGTCGTCGGCACCAACATGGGTGTGAGCGCCTGCTGCGCCGGCATCTGAAAGGCCCGCGCAGCACCCAGCACCACAGACAAGCCCAGCAACCAGTCACGCGAGACCCAGGGCACGGCTGCACCTAAACCTTGTGTGCCAGCCACCAACATCAAAGCCACCAGCCCTTGGGCCAGCAGACACAGCGCCACAATGCGGCCACGGTGAACGCGGTCGGCCACATGACCCGCCACCAAGGTCAGCAGCAGCGCCGGCACAAACTGGAACAAACCCACCAGCCCCAAATCCCAGGCGCTGCCGGTCAGCTCATACATCTGCCAACCGACCGCCACCATCAGCATTTGGTTGCCGGTGGTGCCTGCTAAGCGCGCAAACCACATGCGCATGAAAGAGCGTTGCCGCGTCAAATCTAAAAAAGTATGTGGAGCCATCGGGAGGGGAGCTTAACAGCGTCTTCTTGGACAGATAATCAGCGCAAGCGGCCATCAGGCTTGCTGCCCCACATTAATCAGGAGTTACACCATGGCAAAAGGTCAACAAACCCAAAAGATGGTCAAAAAACCAAAAAAAGACACGTCACCCCCAAAGACGGTCTCCCCCGATGCTGTGCGCCCCACGGTGACCACCGTCGTGCCCGTGCGCGGCAAACTTAAAAACAAGTGAGTGAGACAACCGGGGATCAGCCTGAGGGCGCGCCTCCGGCGCCCTTGGTGCCTACCGTGTCAGCTGCACAGGCCGGCAACCCACTGCACGGGCTGACGCTAGAAACCATCGTGACGGCGCTGTCCAGTCATTACGGTTGGGAAGAACTTGGCCAGCGCATTCACATCCGCTGTTTTGTGCTCGACCCCAGCGTCGCCTCCAGCTTGAAGTTCTTGCGCAAAACGCCTTGGGCCCGCGAGAAGGTTGAGAGTCTTTACCTCTTCATGCTGCGTGAGCAGCGCAGAGCAGGTCAAGGACAAGCTCAACGGCCGTGACCCCTGCGCTCCAGTTTCACCACCTCGACGCGGACCTGCTGGTGGTCAACAAACCAGCCGGCCTGCTGGCGGTGCCCGGTCGCGGTGAAGACAAGCAAGATTGCCTGAGCGCGCGCGTCCAACGCATCTACCCGAATGCCTTGGTGGTACATCGGCTGGACATGGCCACTTCAGGCTTGATGTTGATGGCACGAAACCCCCTCGCGCAACGAGTCTTGAGCTTGGCTTTTGCTGAACGCCGCGTGCACAAGCGTTATGTGGCGGTAGTCCATGGTCTGATGACCTTGCCTTTAAATACATTGGCTGATGCAGACGGTTGGCGTTTGATCGACCTGCCAATTGCGGTTGACTGGCCGAATCGCCCCTTGCGCGTGATCAACCATGACGCCGGCAAACCGAGCCAGACCCGCTGGCGTATTGACTACCAAGACGCGCCATCTCAGACCACTCGACTTCAGCTAGAACCGCTGACCGGCCGATCGCACCAGCTGCGCGTGCATTTGCAAGCGCTAGGCCATCCGATCGTCGGGGATGCGCTGTACGGACCTCTACCCGATCCGTCATTGCGAGCGCAGCGCGGCAATCCATCACCGAGCACCGCCGACATGGATTGCCGCGCTGCGCTCGCAATGACGGAGGGTTTGGATTGCCGCGCTGCGCTCGCAATGACGCAGAACGCTGCGCTCGCGATGACGGCGGGTTTTGAAAGTCGGTTGCGGCTGCATGCGTCGGCGCTGGCTTTCGATCATCCTGTCACGGGTGAAGCGCTGGCATTCGACAGCCTTGTCCCTTTTTAAGGTCGGTTGAGGCAGCCGCAATGCACAGCGGTTTGAGCAACTATTTATGATGGTCTTTATGACCCACCAACACCTCACCATCTTGACCGGCGCATCGCGCGGCATGGGCCTTGCCATGGCCGAACAACTGCTCCAACCAGGTCACACGCTGCTGTGCATTTCTCGCCATGCCAATCCTTCGCTAGCCGCACGGGCCCAAGCCCAAGGTGCGACCTTGATTCAATGGACTGAAGACTTGGCCCAAGGTGCTGCGGTCAGCCGCCAACTTGAAGCTTGGTTGCTCGAACAAGACACGGCCGGCTTTGCCAGCGCGACCTTGATCAACAACGCCGGCGTCATACCCCGTATCGCGCCGCTGAGCCAGAGCGATCCCGATGATTTGGCGCAGGCGCTGCGCGTTGGCTTGGAAGCGCCGATGCAATTGAGTGCTGCGTTTTTGCGGGCGACTGACAGCTGGCGCGTTACTCGCAAGGTGCTGAATATTTCATCGGGTTTGGGCCGGCGGGCGATGGCGTCGCAGGCCGCTTACTGCGCAGCCAAGGCCGGCATGGACCATTTCACACGCTGCCTCGCGTTGGACGAAGCACTCAAGCCGAATGGTGCCAAGGTGTGTGCCCTGGCGCCCGGCGTCATCGACACCGACATGCAAGTGCAATTGCGCAGCGCAGAGGATGCGCTGTTTCCTGATCGCCAAGGATTCGCCGGGCTACACCAAGGCGGTCAGCTCAGCTCGCCCGCTGATGCGGCCAGAAAAGTGCTGTCGGTTTTAGCCCGGGCTGACTTTGGTCAGCATCCCGTGGCGGATGTGCGGGACTGAGGTCAAGGGATGGATTGCCGCGCTGCGCTCGCAGAGACGGCATTTTTTACTCGCAGAGACGGCATCTTTTGCTCGCAGTGACGAACTCAGTCGCGCACCACCAACACGGGCAAATGCGCGTGGGACAAGACCTGCGATGTCACGCTACCCAGGATCAGTTTTTCGAGTCCTTTGCGACCATGCGACGCAATCACAATAAGGTCAGCGCCAATGTCAGTCGCCGTAGCAAGAATGCCTTTGTAGATCGCATGGCCTTCCACCACGGTCGTGGTGATCTCAATCCCCACCGTCCGAAAAGCGTCCCTGGCGACTTGCAGGGCTTGGTGACCTTCGGCAGTGGCTGCGCTCAGGTACTCAGCTTGGCCGTAAGAAAAATCAGTCCCGACACCCGTGAACGCATAAGGATCAATCACGTAGATCGCCGTCACCTGGCTTTTAAAGGCCTGCGCAAGGCCAATGGCCTTGTCGATGGCCCGCTGGGCGTTGTCAGACCCATCAGCTGGAATGAGGATATGTTTGAACATAGAGACGGCTCCTTGAATGAACGTCATGTGTCAGTACAAACCGCTTATACATCTCACGCTTCGATCTTCACACCCTTCCAGAAAGCCACACGGTCTTTGATAGAGTCGGCTTCGTTTTTGGGTTCTGGGTAGTACCAAGCCGCGTCGGTGTTCATTTCGCCATTGACCAGCAGCGAGTAATAACTCGCCTGCCCTTTCCAAGAGCACATGGTGTGGTGATTGCTGAAGGTGATGCAATCGCGGTTGAGCGAGCTGATCGGAAAATAGTGATTGCCTTCAAGAACAACAATGTCGTCGCTCTCTGCAATAACTGTGTCGTGCCAAATGGCTTTCATGGAATTCCTTGGGTCTTGCTGGGAGCTGGCTTGAAATTGGCTTGTTTGACAAGCTTACACGCCGCCTTGCGGATGAGTCGGATCGATCCACAAAACAGACTCTGGTTTTTCGGCGGGTTCGATGTCGAGATTCACGGCCACGGCTTCGCCGTCGCTGCGGCACAGCACGCATTCGAGTAATTCGGTGGCGCTGGCGTTGATCTCTTGGTGCGGCACAAAAGGCGGGACGTATATGAAGTCACCTGGGCCAGCCTCAGCGGTGAACTCGAGGTGCTCACCCCAGCGCATACGGGCCCGCCCACGAATGACATAAATCACGCTTTCAAGCGGGCCGTGGTGATGTGCACCGGTCTTGGCATCCGCATGAATCGTGACCGTGCCAGCCCACAATTTTTGCGCCCCGACGCGCGCAAAGTTAATGGCCGCACTGCGGTCCATGCCGGGCGTTTGCGCGGTGTTGCTGTCCAGCTGACCCGCACCAATCACGCGCACGCCGTCGTGCTTCCACAGCGGTTCATGGCTGTGCGCATGCGGGTGCGAATGGGTGGCGTCGGTACTCATGTCACGTCCTTTAATTTCAGTGGTTACTTGTAGCGTTCACGGGCCAGAGCGGCCCCTTGGGCCAACGCTTCGAGTTTCTTCAGCGCGACTTCGCGGCTCATCGGTGCTAAGCCACAATTGGTACAGGGTAGCAGCCGATTTTTAGGCACGTACTGCAAAGCTTTGCCGATGGTGTCTGCCACTTGTTCCGGGGTTTCAATCACATCACTGGCGACGTCGATGACGCCGACCATCACATCTTTGCCCTCCAGCAGCGCCATCAAATGCGGCGGCACATGCGAGTGATAGCACTCGAGGCTGACTTGCTGAATACTGCTTTTGGCCAGCGCTGGCAACACCTGCTCGTACTGCCGCCACTCTTCGCCCAGCGTTTCTTTCCAGTCGTCATTGGCCTTGATGCCGTAGCCGTAGCAGATGTGCACGGCCGTTGTGCAGGTGAGGCCCTGCGCGGCGCGCTCTAGGGCCTTGACGCCCCAGTCGGCGGCTTCTTTCATGTAGACGTTGAAGGCCGGCTCGTCAAACTGAATGACATCCACACCGTCCGCCTGTAAGGCCAAGGCTTCCTGGTTCAGCAGCTCGGCAAAGGCCATCGCCAGCTTGATCTTGTCGCCGTAAAACTGGTCGGCCACGGTGTCCACAATCGTCATTGGGCCGGGCAGCGTGAACTTGATTTTCTTGGCGGTGTGGGCGCGCAAAAACTGGGCTTCAGCGGCATGCACGCGGCCCTTGAGTTTGAGCGCCGAGACCACCTGCGGCACCATCGCGTCGTAGCGGTTGTCGCGAATGCCCATCTTCACCTTGTGCTCGAAGTCAATGCCTTCGACTTGCTCTAAAAAGCCGTGCACAAAATGCTGGCGCGACTGCTCGCCGTCACCAATCACGTCGAGGCCTGCGTCTTCTTGCGCCTTGATCCACAACAAGGTGGCATCCAGTTTGGCCTGCGCCAGCTCAGCGCCTTCGGCTTTCCACTGCGGCCAGAGTTTTTGGGTTTCTGACAACCAGGCGGGTTTGGGAAGACTGCCAGCAATGGTGGCGCTGAAAAGGGATCGGGTCATGTTTGAATTTCTCTGTGAAGGCTGTTGTCTGAAGCCGCTTTAATTGTTCCCAATTGGCGAACAGCCACTATAGCGAAATTACGCCAGCCAAAGCCCTCGGCTAAAAGACTGTTCCAATAGCTCTCTTTCCTGCACCCGACCCGAGAACTGTTCATGGCACTCAAAGCCACCATCTACAAAGCCCAATTGCAAATTGCCGACATGGACCGCAACGTCTATGCCGACCACACGGTGGTCATCGCGCGCCAC
>CANFZL010000102.1 GCA_947451205.1 Comamonadaceae bacterium | reverse complement strand
GCGGTGGTCCCGCCGACAACAGAGGCTTGCTCAAGCAGCAGCACCGAGCAGCCTTCTGCGGCCGCTACGCAAGCCGCAGTCATGCCGGCTGCACCCGCACCCACAACGATGACATCCCAAGTTTCCACGTCAGTCCTTTTGTACGGCTTCGTTTAAGCTGGTGCCGGTTTTATAGCAGATTCACCCCTTGCCAAACACCTGACTGCGTCAACTCAACAACGGTTTCGCGCAGTTCTGTGCGAACAGCCGCCGCCGCAGGAGAGAGTCGCCCAGGATCGACCGAGTACAGGTAGTTTGAGCGTTTCATGTTGGCATCCGAAAATGCGAGGGTACGCCATCCTTCGCGCATTTGACCTTCAAGGATGGCGGCTGACATGGGCTTGATCGTGACGCCCATACCGTCGCGCACACAACTCATCAACAGCGAAAGCGAATCAATTTCGGCCACGATATTCATCGGCAGGTTACGTTGCTCGAACTCGGCCGTGATGCGGCGGCGAAGGCCGTGAATACCGGTGGGAAGAATCAGCGGTAACTTGGAGACTTCGGCGCAATTCAGGTTTTTTCGAAATCGTGGAATCAGCTCGCTGGAGTCGGGCAGCATCACGAACAGCTCTTCTTCAACCAGTGGCTCAGAGGGCATGTCCGGGATGGCGTCATGGCCGAACAAGATCGCTAAGTCGAGCTGTGCCTGTCGCATCATTTCACCCAGATGACCGCTCATGCCTTCGACAACATTCAGCACGATGCCGGGGAATTTTTCACGGACACGTCGCATCAAGGGGGCGCCCACAGCGCAGACCGTGGTCGACGCCAGCCCGACCGAGACCATGCCATGTATGGAGCCGGGTTCTTGGCGCGCAATTGAAAGTGCTTGGTCAAGTTGACGCAGCATGAAGCGTGCATGTTGATGCAGCGCCGCGCCGTTGGCCGTCGGGGTCACGCCTTTGGCGGTCCGAATCAGTAGGGGTTTTCCCACCTCTGCCTCAAGCTTGGCAATGTGCTGGCTCAAGGAGGGCTGGGCAATGAACAGTTGCCGCGAGGCTTTGGCTAAGCTGCCGCACTCGACGATTCGAACAAAATATTTGAGTTGCCTTAAATCCACGCGCGACTCCAACCGGTTGGTTTTGTAGGGCTATAAGAAATTCCTATAGCCAGTCTCTGAAAATAGTATTTTACCTTTTGCTCTCAAAGCCATAGGATGCGGCAAATTGGCTCAAAAACTAAATCTCAGGAGACGATATGAAACATGCCACTCTTCAAATTGCAGATGATTCCTTGAATCAGCGTCGCAAGCTGCTCAAGACCGGTGCGCTCATGGCGGGTGGCGCGGTGTTGGGTTTGCCGGGCGTGGTTGGGGCACAAACTGAAAAAATCAAAATTGGACATCTGACGCCGCTGACTGGATTTTTGGGTGCACTTGGCGAGTACGCCGTGATGGGCATCAAGATGGCTGAAGAGGAAATCAACGCCAGCGGCGGCGTGATGGGTCGACAGATTGATGTGAAGAGCGAGGACTCGGTGAATCCGCAGGTCGCATCGACTAAGGCGCAGCGCATGATCGAGCGTGATGGCGTGGCCGTGTTGATGGGTGAGATCAACTCGGCATCGGCGTTGACCATCTCCCAAGTCGCCGCACGCAACAAGAAGTTTTTCATGAGCATTGGCGCACGTTCCGATGCACTGCGCGGCAAGGACTGTAATCGCTATACCTTCCACGTCGATATTCCCGTCACGGTGATGGTCAACGCAGCTGGCGAAGCGCTGGTGCGACAAGGTTTGGTCAAGGGCAAAAAGATTTACAGCCTGACCGCCGATTACCTGTTTGGGCACGACCTGTCGCGCCAGGCCAAGCGCTTCTTTGCGGCCAACGGCGGCAACCAGATCGGTGACGAATTAGTCGCAACTGATGTGACCGACTTCAGCCCTTACCTGCTGAAGATTCTCCAAGCTAAGCCTGACCTGGTGGCTACCAACTTGGCGGGTAATCAAGTCACCATTTTCGTCAAGCAGTACGCCGAGTTTGGCCTGCCGTATCCGGTCGCCGGCTTCAACCTCAACACGGCTGACGCATGGGCTACCGGCGAAGGGAATTTGGGCGGTATCTGGCCGACGGTCTGGCACCATGAAATCAAGACGCCGGGCACACAAGCCTTTGTTGCCAAATTCATCAAAAAGTACGGCAAGACACCTGAGAACCATGCGTGGATCGAGTACGTCTCGCTCAAGATGATGGCGCAGGCTATGAACGCCACCAAGTCGACTGACAGCGAGAAATTGATCGCCTACTTTGAATCGCAGGCCGAGTTCGACATTCTCAAATCGCGTAAGGCTTACTTCCGTTCATGGGACCACCAGCTGATGCAGGAGGCCTATCCATTCACGGTCAAGCCCAAGGGCCAGTCCAAGAACAAGGAAGACTTCTTGTTGTTCGGAGAGGCTGTGCCCGGCCCGAGCCAGCCGCTTGAATTGTTGGCGCCAACCAAGGCGGACAACACCTGCAAGATGTAAATCGGCAGGGCGGTTGCTGGGGTCATTGCGCTACTCAGCGGCCGTTTCTTGGTTTTATGTCACCAGCTTCGGCAGCGCTTGCGCGCCCATTTTTCCCTTTGGATGGCTATGGAACTCGTGTTTTTGCTGGAGCAAGTGGTCAATGGTCTGGTGCTGGGTGGTTATTACCTGTTGCTGGCTCTCGGACTTTCGCTGATATTCAGCGTCGGCGGCATTGTCAATCTGGCGCACGGTGCGTTTTACGCGCTCGGTGCCTACGTGTCGCTCGAAGTCATCAAGCATGTGGGCTTTGGCGCCAGTATCTTCATCACGCCAATAGCAGTCGGACTTGTGGGTATTTTGTTTGAGCGCTTTTTGCTGCGTCGCTTTTATTCTGCCGATCCGATTCTCAGCTTGCTCGTCACTTTTGGCTTGGCCTTGGTGGCCGAGCAGTTCATCCGCATGGTCTGGGGTGCGGCACCGCTGCAATCCACGATGCCGCCCGAATTCAAGGGCCAGCTCATTGTGGGCGACATGATGTTTTCGAGGTACAGGCTCTTTATCTTGGGCGTGGTGATCGTCGTTATGAGCGGCATCTGGCTGCTGCTCCACAAGACCGCGTTTGGTCGAGTGGTACGCGCAGGTGTTCAAAAACCTGACATGGTGGCGGTGCTGGGCATCAAGCTGCAGCCTTATATGACTGCGATTGTCATGTTGGGTGTGGCAACCGCCGCGCTGGGTGGCGTGCTTTTCGGGCCCATTGCGGTGGTGCATCCGGCCATGGGCATGGAGATCATGACCGTCGCCTTCGTGGTGGTGGTGATCGGCGGCCTCGGCAGCTTCTGGGGTGTGGTGTTGGCAGCCTTGTTGGTGGGCGTGGTGCGCGGCATCACCATCCATTTTCAGCCGGCCGCTGGCGAAGCATCGATGTACGTGCTGATGTTTCTCGTGTTGATGTTCCGGCCACGAGGTTTGTTGGGTGAGCGTATCGAGCGTTTTGAATGATGAGTCTTCTTGTGAATAAAAAATACAAACCCTTTTGGATTGCTGCTGCCAGCCTGGTGCTGTTGCCTTTGGTGTTTCATGGCATCGGCCTGACACTGGATGCCGCGACCGTGGTGGTGATTCTGGCGATGGCGGCCATGGGCTTGAATCTGCTGGTGGGCTATACCGGGTTGGTGTCCTTTGGGCACAGCGCCTGGTTCGGCATTGGGGGCTATGCCGCTGCACTGGCACAGCTGCACTTTTTTCCTGGCCAGATGTGGCTTCCCCTGGTTTTTTCGATAGTCTTCACGGCAGCGCTGTCTCTGGTGGTGGGTTTTCTGATCCTGCGCCGACGCGGAGTCTACTTCTCCTTGTTGACACTGGCGCTGTGCGCCTTGACCTTTGCGATTGCTTTTCGTTGGACGGCTTTGACGGGAGGTGAAGGCGGACTTGGTGGTATCGAGCGTGGCACGCTGGGGCCTTGGAGTCTGGACGGGCATTTGGCGTTTTACGTTGTCGTCGCAGTCATCGGCCTGATGGTGATCTACGGTCTGCTGCGCGTGGTGCGCTCGCCCTTCGGACACGTGCTGGTGGCCATTCGCGAGAACGAGCAGCGCGCGACCTTCCAGGGTTACGACACCAAAAAGTACAAGCTGCAGGCCTTCGTGCTCTCGGCCTGCGTCACCGGACTGGCAGGTGCATTACTGGTTTTTTTGCACCGGCTGGCAGCTGCCGAGTCGAGCACCGTGGCGTTTTCTGGTGAGTTGTTGGCGATGGTGGTGATTGGCGGCATGCACAGCTTTTTGGGGCCGGTTATCGGCGCGCTGTTCTTTCTGTTGTTTCGCGAACTGTTCTCGATATACACGGACAACTGGCTGCTTTGGTTCGGCCTGATCTTCGTTGGCTTCATTCTGTTCTCACCCGCGGGCCTGACGAGCATCTGGGAGAAGGTATGTCGTCGTTTCAAGCCGCTGCCGGAGGACGATGCAGCGATGAGTCGGCGCAAGATTTATACCGGCTTGCCGCTGCCGACTTTCTTGCGTCCAGTGGCCCATCAGGGCGCGGTACTGGAAGCCAAGGCCATCAGCAAAAGTTTTGGTGGCATTCAGGCGGTGCAAGAGACCGGCATCACCGTCGGTGCCGGCCAGATTCATGCCTTGATTGGACCCAACGGAGCCGGTAAAACCACCACGTTCAATTTGATTTCAGGCATGTTTGAGTCAGACCATGGCACAGTGACGCTGCATGGGCAAGACATTCAAAACTTGCCACCTGATCAGATCTGCCAAAAGGGATTGGCGCGCTCTTTTCAGATCACTAATTTATTCAAGGGTTTGTCGATCTACGAAAACCTGCGCTTGTCATTGCAAGCCCAACACACGGCACGCTTTGGCTGCTGGCGTGATGTCGATGACTACCCTGAAATTCATGCCGAAACGGCGGAGCTCATGAAGTTTCTGGGGCTCGAGGGCATGGAAGATGTCAGCGGCGGAGATCTGTCTTACGGCGGTCAACGGCTGGTGGACTTGGGCATTGCACTGGGTTCGAAGCCGAAGATTTTGTTGATGGACGAACCGCTGGCGGGGCTGGCTGCTGCCGAGCGCGAGCGCGTGTCGAACTTGATCAGCACCATCGCGAGCAATATTCCAGTCCTCATTGTTGAGCACGACATTGATCGCGTGCTGGCTTTTTCGCACCGCGTGACGGTGATGAACCAAGGCGAGGTGCTGATGAGTGGCACACCCGATGAAGTGCGGAACGACCGCCGTGTGCAAGAGATTTACACCGGCACGGGCACGCCGCCCGTCACCGGCCGTGTGCCGGGAGTCGCCACCGATCGGCCACTGGTGCTTGACTTTCAAAAGGTGAATGCGTTTTACGGCAAGAGCCATATCCTCAACGATGCCAGCTTGCAGGTGCGTGAAGGCGAGATCGTCGCGCTGCTCGGGCGCAACGGTGCGGGCAAGTCGACGCTACTCAAGTCCTTGGTCGGTTTGGTGCCCCCACGCAGCGGGCGTGTGAACTTTGCGGGGCAGGAAATTTCCGGCATGAGCGCGCCAGACATCGCTCGCATGGGCATTGGTTATGTACCGCAGGGACGCGGCCTGTTTGCGGGCATGACGGTGGCTGAGAACCTGAGTTTGGGCCGACTCGCACGCCTAACCGATGGCAGCACCGGTGTGGTCTGGGATGAGGCTCAAATCCTTGACTATTTCCCTCGTCTGAAGGTACGGATGCACGTTGCGGCTGACTACCTCTCGGGCGGTGAGCAACAAATGGTGGCGGTGGCGCGCGCTCTTTCCGGCAACGTCAGGCTGCTGCTGCTCGATGAGCCGTTTGAAGGCTTGGCGCCATCGGTAGTGCAAGAGTTGTTCACTGTGTTTGATCGACTGCGCCAGCACGTTCCGATCATCATCGTGGAGCACAACCTGGACCTGGTGTTGGCGCTGGCTGACCGGGTTTATGCCCTCGAGCGCGGGGCTGTTTTTCACCAGGGCCCAGCCGAGCCTTTGTTGACCGATTTGGACTACCGCAAGCAAATTCTGTGGCTCTGAGGAAGGGCGCGGCATCAGTTCATCAACCCCATTTTTAACGCCTCAAATCTTAAACACCATGAACCCAAAAAAAGCACCTCAGGCCCTGGTCGAAAAAATGGCCAATATCGCGTGGCGGGAATATCCCGGTCACTTTGGCGGCGCTCTGTCAAAGGCGTTGGCAGCGCCGGAAAATGTGGGTAGCGCCCGAATCGACTTTCGTATCTCGCGTTATGCGCCTGCTGCCTACGTGCAAGAACACGTGCACAAAGTCCAAGAGCAGGTTTATTACGTGCTCGAAGGCGAGGGCGTTTTGACCTTGGACGATGAACGCCATTTGATGCGCCCGAACGACTATGTTTATGTGCCGCCCGGTATTCGCCACAGCTTCACCAACACCGGTACCAATGGATTGGTGTTTCTCGTGATCACCACACCCGCCATGGACGACGAGGAGACGCATTGATGGACCGACACGTATCTTCTGTGGCGGATACCGCGCAACATTTTTTGGCTCGACTCCTGATCAACGGTGAGTGGGTTGACGGTGCTGGACCACGCGTCACGCTACAAGACAAATTCAAGCTGCAGCCGCTGACGACGATTGGCGCGGCCGATGCAGCGCAAGTGCGGCAGACAGTAGACGCAGCGCACGCCGCTTTTCGGCAAGGTCCGATGCTGGCCTATGACCGGGGTGCGGTACTCGATCGAGCCGCCGTGCTGGTTGAGGCGCGGCTGGCTGATTTTGTACGCACCATGCAACTCGAAGCGGGCTTTACGCTGACCGATGCCACGGGTGAAACCAAGCGCTGCATTCAAACGCTGCGACTTTCTGCCGAAGAAGCCCGCCGCATGGTAGGTGACGTGATCCCCTTGGACGGGGCACCCGGGCAGGTCGGCCGCATGGGTTTCACCATCCGGGTTCCGCTGGGGGTGGTGGTGGCCGTGACGCCGTTTAACTCGCCACTCAACACCGTGACGCACAAAGTAGCCCCGGCATTTGCGGCGGGCAATGCGGTCATTCTCAAACCCTCTACCCAAACCCCTTTGACAGCGTGCAAGCTCGCCGAAGTGTTGATCGAGGCCGGCATGCCGAAAGGATTTTTGTCGGTTCTGCACGGCAGCGCCGAGGTGGTGAAGCATCTGCAAGACGATGAGCGTGTGCGGTTTTTTGCTTTCACCGGCAGCACCGAAGTAGGTCGAAAAATCCAACAAGCCGCAGGCTTACGCCGCACACAGATGGAGTTGGGATCGATCGCTTTCACCATCCTCTGCGATGACGCCAAACTCGATGTGGCGTTACCGAAAGTAATCAACGCGGGTTACCGAAAAGCCGGGCAGGTTTGCACCTCTGTGCAGCTCTTGTTGGTGCACGAGTCCTTGCAAGCGGAGGTCGAGGCCAAGCTGACGCCGCTGGTTCAGGCTTTGCAATTTGGCGACCCGCAAAACCCTAAAACGTTCGTCGGTCCCGTGATCAGCGAGGGTGCAGCCGTCCGCATCGAAGCCTGGGTCAATGAAGCTGTCGCCGCTGGCGCCCGTCGTTTGGTGGGCGGCCCACGCCAAGGTGCGGTGATCCCGCCAACCTTGCTGACGGACATCAACGCCAGCATGCAGGTCGGATGTTGCGAGATTTTTGGACCGGTTGTTTGCATCGTGCCTTTCAAGACGCTGGACCAAGCGATTGAACGCGTGAACGCCACGCCATTTGGCTTGGCCACGGGACTGTTCACCAACCGACTCGGCGACGCGCTCAAGGCAGCGCAGAAAATCGAAGTCGGTGGGGTTCACATCAACGAGACCTCCAGCTCGCGGGTTGACCTGATGCCTTATGGTGGATCGAAGGACAGCGGCTTTGGTCGCGAAGGGCCGCATTATGCTGTGCGTGAGATGACTGAAGAGCGCATCATCACAATCACCACCTGAACCCTCTAAAGGAAAAGCAGACATGGCAAAAATGAAGGGTGGCGAACTGATCGCCGAATACCTTGTTCAGGAAAAAGTGCCTTATGTGTTCGGCATCTGCGGGCACGGCAACGTGGGCATTCTGGATGCGCTTTATGACGTGCGCGACAAGATCAAGCTGGTCTCGCCGCGACATGAGCAGTGTGCCGGACACATGGCTGACGCTTACTTTCGCGTCAAGCACAAACCCGTGGTGACGCTGACGTCGACAGGCCCCGGATCGGCCAACATGGTGATGTCGCTGGCCACTGCGCTGTCCGACTCATCGGCCTTCATGGCGATCACCTCTAACGTGCCGACTTCACAACACAACCGGGCACCTTTCCAAGAGCTCTACACACACAACCAGGCCGACTTCGCGCAGGTGCTCCGACCGGTGGTGAAGCGCGCTTTTCAACCCACGCGGGTCGACATGTTGCCGCTGGCTTTAAGGCAGGGCATGGACACCATGGTCACCGGTCGACCAGGCCCGGTGAACATCGATATTCCCTACAACGTCTATCAGGAAGAGGCCGATGTCGAGCTGCCGCCGCCGTCGCACATTCACCGGGCACATCGTCCCGGTGCGAGTGATTTAGACGTCGCGACCACGTTGGACTTGCTGGCTGCTGCACACCACCCCGTGTTGTTCATCGGCCATGGCGCGACCTTGTCTGAAGCCGGCCCAGAGATCACGGCGTTGGCTGACCGCTTGGGCATCCCCGTCATCACGTCGCCGAACGGCATGGGCTGCATTTCGGGCGAGCACCCGTTGGCGCTGGGTTTCATTGGACGCAATGGCGCCTACCCGGCCAACGAGGCGGGTCG